>JACPRG010000052.1 GCA_016190025.1 Candidatus Tectimicrobiota bacterium | reverse complement strand
TCTTCCAGGTCCCGCAGGTAGCGGTGAATGTCCCGCCCGCGGTCCCGCAGGTCCAGGATGGGATAGCCCACGATCTGTCCCGGCCCGTGATAGGTGACGTCCCCTCCGCGGCCGACCCGGTGGACCCGGACGCCGAGGGAGCGGAGGAAATCCTCGGACGCCAGGACGTTGGCCATGTTCCCGCCCCGCCCGAGGGTCAGGACCGGGGGGTGCTCCAGGAGGAGCAGGACATCGGGGATCCGTCCCGCGATGCGCTCCTCCCGCAGACGCTCCTGCAGCCCGAGGGCCGGCTCATACTCCACCCGCCCCAGCATCGTCCAATGGAGCTTCCCGGTGCGCGCGCGCGTCTCCATCAGATCCGGGTCCCCGAAGGAATCACGGCGTTCTTGGGGACGACGACGATGCCGTCCCGGACCGCGTAGCCTTCCCCGTCCTCGTCGGGCCGGCCCTCCGCCCCCCGGATCTGGACCCGGTCCCCGACGTGGGCGTTCAGGTCCAGGATGGCCTGCTCGATGGAACAATTGCGCCCGATGCCCGCGCCCGCCCCCTTTCCGAACGACTCGCGCCCCATGACGACGGACCGGACGATCCGGGTCCCCGCCCGGACGTGGCTGCGGATCCCGAGGATGGACCCGTGGATCTCCGCGCGCTCGACTACCGAGCCGTCGGCGATGAGGGAGTCCGTCACCCGGCAGTCCCGCAGCCGGGCCGGCGGCAGGTAGCGCGGGCGCGTATAGATCGATCCCTCCGGATGGTAGAACCAAAAGGGCGGGTCCGGCCCGGCCAGCCGGAGATTCGCCTCGTAGAAGGCGCGGATGGTCCCGATGTCCTCCCAATAGCCCCGGAACGGATAGCCCATCACCCGCAGGGTGAAAAGGATGCGGGGGATGACGTGCCTGCCGAAGTCCACCTCCTGGGTGTCCGCGAGGGCGGCCTCGAGCGCCTCGCGGCGGAACACGTAGATCCCCATGGAGCCCAGATACGGCCGCGAGGGGTCCCGCAGGCCCCGGGACGCGAGGAGCTTCCCCCGGACTCTCAGGCGGTCGAGCAGGGCGGGGTCCTTGGGCTTCTCAAAGAAGCCGACGACGCGCCCGTCGGGCGCCAGGTGCATGACCCCGAACTCCTTGGCGGCCTCCCGGGAGACGGGATAAACGGCCACGGTCACGTCGGCCCGCGTCCGCTCGTGCCGCCGGACCAGATCCCGGTAATCCATCCGGTAGAGGTGGTCCCCCGAGAGGATCAGGTAGTGGTCGTGCGGGGGGTCCAGGAAGCGGTGGAGGTGCTTTCGGATGGCGTCGGCCGTCCCCTGGTACCACTCCTGGCTCTCCTCGGTCAGCTCGGCCGCCAGGATCTCGACGAATCCGGGGGCGAAGGGGTCGAAGTGGTAGGTCTGCGCGACGTGGCTGTTCAGGGAGGCCGACTGGAACTGGGTGAGGATGAAGACCCTGCGGTAGCCCGAGTTCAGGCAGTTGCTGATGGGGATGTCGATGAGGCGGTAATTCCCGCCCAGGGGCACGGCGGGCTTGCTGCGGACCTTGGTGAGGGGGTAGAGACGGGCTCCCCGCCCCCCGCCCATGATGACGGCCAGGACGCTCGACATAGCACCCACAGGTTAATCCACAGCGACAGGGGAGTCCAGGGGAGGTAGAAGTCGTCCGCACTCATTCGGCATAGAACCGGCGTCGCAATTCCTCTTGGGGAATATACCGAGACGCTTGGCGGAGGATAGCCTTAAGGGTTCCCGTGTCGAGTTCCCCGCCTATGGGAACTACGAGGGTTTGCTTCTCTCCTTTGGGACCTGAACGTCGAAGCTTGACGTGACTGCCCCTTTGCGTCAACGGAACGAAGCCAAATCCTTTCAGAATCGAGACGACCTCTTGGCCAGAAAGGTGCCGAAGCTTAGCCGGCATAGGCCGCCGGTTCCACCTCAAGCGTCACCAGCAGGGACGGGTTCGGCGCGAGACCAAACTCCGCCGGGTCTTCCCCTTCCAGGAAAAGAGCCACCGCTTCCTTTAGATTAGCGATGGTCTCATCGAGGGTCTTGCCCTGGGTCACGACGCCGACCTCCAGGCACTCAGCCACATAGTGCGTCTCTCCCCATGACACGAATGCCTTGATCGTCCGTTGCATGGCAGATTTTCCTCCAAGTCAGCCACTTGCTCCCCACGCGCTTAGCAAATGTGCAGTCTATCTC
>JACPRG010000050.1 GCA_016190025.1 Candidatus Tectimicrobiota bacterium | reverse complement strand
TCCAGGCGGCAAGGCTCTGCAAGGCGGACCTCGCCACCCGGATGGTCTACGAGTTCCCCGAGCTTCAGGGGATCATGGGGCGGGAGTACGCCCGCCTCTGGGGGGAGGAGGAGGCCGTCTGCCGGGCCATCGACGAGCACTATAAGCCGAGGGGAGGGGAGGACGGCTTTCCGTCCAAGGGGCCGGGGTCGTTCATCGGGATCGCCGACAAGCTGGACACCATCGTCGGCTACGTGGCGCTCGGAAAGATCCCCTCCGGCTCGGAGGACCCGTTTGGCTTAAGACGCGCGGCGAGGGGGGTTCTGGGGACAGTCCTGGAGCACGGGTATCCATTCGAGTTAAAGCACCTCATCGACGAAGCAAGTCAGCTGTTCTCCCCTCGACTCCCGAATGTTAACAGAGACATGCTTAGCATGGACGTGTGGGATTTCTTGAAATCCCGTCTAGAAAACCTCTTTGTTGCCGAAGGATTCCGGATTGATCTTATTCAGTCGGTTCTGGAAGCAAGGAAGACCCGTCAAACAGATGGACAGATAGGATTGCCTGTGGTGCAAACTGACATTGCAGACGCAAAGAACCGTCTTAAGGCTCTTACGGCCATTTCGACCGAAAAGGAATTCGAGCCCCTCACTACAACTTTTAAGAGAGTCATGAACATCATCCCTCATGGTATTTTGACAATAATGCCGCAAGTCAAAATCGGCCTGCTGCAAGAAAATGCGGAGAAAGCGCTCCACACCGCTTATGAAGCAAGACAAAAGGAAATAAGAAGTCTTCTAGGTAGGAAGGAGTATCTGGAGGCCCTTCGGGAGATCGCGGCCCTGCGTCCGGCCGTGGACCAGTTCTTCGACGACGTCCTTGTGATGTGCGAAGACCCGGCCCTGCGCGAGAACCGCCTGGGACTTCTCTCCTCCATCGGGGAGCTCTTCGCCCAGGTGGCCGACTTCCGAAAGATCATCGGGCCATGAGTTTCGCGGTTTCCTCCGGCTCGATTAAAATGGAAATGGCTGGGTTTCCCTGGAGGGGGGTGAAAGGAAGGCAATGGCCAAGTACGTGTATTCGTTCGGCAGAGGGAGGGCCGACGGGCGGGCCGACCTGAAAAGCCTCCTCGGCGGCAAGGGCGCCAACCTGGCGGAGATGGCCGGCCTGGGCCTGCCGGTGCCCCCGGGCTTCACCATCAGCACGGAGGCGTGCGTCCACTATTTCCGAAACGGCGGCGACTACCCGGACGGCATGTGGAAAGAGGTCCTGGACCGGCTGGCCTGGCTGGAAGAGGCGATGGGCGCCAGGCTGGGGGACGCGGAGAATCCGCTCCTGGTTTCCGTCCGGTCGGGGGCGCGGGACTCCATGCCCGGCATGATGGACACCGTCCTCAACCTGGGGCTCAACGACAGGAGCGTGGCCGGCCTCGCCTCCCGGACGAAGAACGAGCGGTTCGCGTACGACAGCTACCGCCGCTTCCTCACCATGTTCGGCGACGTCGTCCTCGGCATCGAGCACGGCGAGTTCGAAAAACGGCTGGAGGCCCTGAAGAGGCGCGAGGGGGTCCGCCACGACCACGAGGTGAGCCTGGAAGGGCTGCGGTCCCTGGTGGGGGAGTACAAGGCCCTCATCCGCGCAAAGACGGGAAAGAACTTCCCCCAGGACGCCCAAGAGCAGCTGAGGCTGGCCATCAACGCCGTCTTCGATTCCTGGAACAACGAGCGGGCCAAGACCTACCGCCGGCTTCACCGCATCCCCGAGGACTGGGGGACGGCGGTGAACGTGCAGGCCATGGTGTTCGGCAACCTGGGGCCGACCTCCGCCACCGGCGTCGCCTTCACGCGCAACCCCTCCACCGGGGAGAAGAGATTCTACGGCGAGTTCCTGGTGAACGCCCAGGGGGAGGACGTGGTGGCCGGGACACGAACGCCCGAGCCCATCGACCGGCTGAAAGAACGGATGCCCGAGGTCTACCGA
Source organism: Candidatus Tectimicrobiota bacterium (assembly GCA_016190025.1). Next base: position 49,734 of record JACPRG010000050.1, on the reverse strand, counting down.
CAGATCGAGGAGATCTACCAGAACCTCGAGGCCCACTACAAAGAGATGCAGGACCTGGAATTCACCATCCAGGACGGCGCCCTCTACATGCTCCAGACCCGGACGGGCAAGCGCACGGCCGCGGCCGCCGTGCGAATCGCCGTCGAGATGGTCCAGGAAGGGCTCATCGACAAAAAGAAGGCCCTCCTCCGGCTCGACCCCAACCAGATGGAGCAACTCCTCCACCCCCAGATCGATCCCCGCGCCTCCGTGCGCGCCCTCGCCCGGGGGCTGCCGGGCTCTCCGGGGGCGGCCGTGGGCAAGGCTGTCTTTTCCGCCCCGCGGGCCGAAGAGCTCTCCCAGAAGGGGGAGAAGGTCATTCTGGTCCGGACGGAGACCTCGCCCGAGGACATCGGAGGGATGCACGCCTCCCAAGCCATCCTGACCTCCCGAGGCGGGCTTACCTCCCACGCTGCCGTGGTGGCCCGGGGAATGGGGAAATGCTGCGTCGTCGGCTGCGAGGACATCTCCGTGGACGAGGAGGGCCGCAAGTTCACCGCCGGGGACCAAGTGGTGAGAGAGGGCGACGTCATCACCCTGAACGGCTCGACGGGGGAGGTGATCCTGGGAGAGATCCCCTTGGTCGCCCCGGAGCTGGGCGGCCACTTCGGCAAGGTCCTGAAATGGGCCGACGAGATCCGGACGCTGGGCGTCTGGGCCAACGCCGATACCCCCCACGACGCCCGGGTCGCCCGCGAGAACGGGGCGGAGGGGATCGGCCTCTGCCGGACCGAGCACATGTTCTTCGAGGGCGAGCGGATCCACGCCGTGCGGGAGATGATCCTCGCCCGGACCGAGGAGGAGCGGCGGAGGGCCCTGGCCAAGATCCTCCCGATGCAGGCGTCCGACTTCGAGGGGATCTTCGCGGCCATGGACGGCCTGCCGACCGTCATCCGACTCCTGGACCCGCCGCTGCACGAATTCCTCCCCAAGACGGACGAGGACATGAAGGCCCTCGCCCGGGAGACGGGGACAGCGATGGAGCGGATTCGGGACGTCACGGCCAGGCTGCGGGAGTTCAACCCCATGCTGGGCCACCGGGGATGCCGCCTGGGGATCTCGCACCCCGAGATCTACGAGATGCAGGCGGAGGCCATCCTGGCGGCCGCCTGCTCCCAAACGAAAAAGGGGGTGCGGGTGCTCCCAGAAATCATGATCCCCCTCGTGGCCGGGCGGGAGGAGCTCCGCGCGTGCCGGGAGATGGTGGAGAAGGCCGCGCGCAAGGTCTTCCAGCGGGAAGGCGTCCGGGTCGAGTACACCGTCGGGACGATGATCGAGCTTCCGCGGGCCTGCGTCGTGGCGGACGCCATCGCCGAGGTCGCCGAGTTTTTCTCCTTCGGGACGAACGACCTGACGCAGACCGTGTACGGCCTGAGCCGGGACGACGCCGGGAGCTTTCTCCCCAAGTACGTGGAGAAGGGGCTGGTCCCGGGAGACCCCTTCGTCGCCGTCGATCGAGAAGGAGTGGGGGGCATGGTCCGGATGGGCGTGGAGCGGGGCCGCGGGGCACGGCCGGACCTCAAGGTCGGCATTTGCGGCGAGCACGGCGGCGAGCCGTCCTCGGTTGAGTTTTTCCACGACGCGAAGCTGGACTACGTGAGCTGCTCGCCCTACCGCGTCCCCATCGCCCGCCTGGCCGCGGCCCAGGCCGCGCTGAAGAATCCCGAGGGCGGCGTGAAGAACGGAAAGGGCCGCGCCAAGCCCCGCTGAGATCCCGCCCCTCAGCCTCCGGCGAAGACCCGCAAAATTTTCTTGAGAAGCCGGTCCCGACGGACTATCTACGAACAGTGAGATGCCCCCGCCCCTGCGCCGCGCCGGGGGCGGGTTTTTTGTCTGGGGCCTTTTTGAGACCGGGCGGCCGGCCGGGGAGGCTGAGACTTGAGCCGGTGGAGCGATGCCGACCGCGCCTTCATGCAGGAGGCCCTCGACCTGGCGGTGCGGGCGGGCTGGCGGACGCATCCCAACCCCAGGGTGGGCGCCGTCCTCGTCCGGGGAAACCGGGTCGTCGGACGGGGCTATCACCAGAGGCCGGGAGGCCCCCACGCCGAGGTCCTGGCGCTGCGGGAGGCCGGCGCGCGGGCGCGCGGGGCGACGCTGTACGTGACCCTGGAGCCCTGCTGCCATTTCGGCAGGACGCCCCCCTGCACGGGCGCGGTCCTCTCCGCCGGGGTTTCCCGCGTGGTGGCGGCCATGCGGGACCCCCATCCGGCGGTCGCCGGGCGCGGGTTCCGGGTTCTCCGGAGCGGGAAGGTCCGGGTGGAAGTGGGTCTCCTGGGAGAGGAGGCGCGCCGCCTCAACGAGGCGTTCTGCCGACGGGTCCGGGACGGCCGCCCCTGGGTCATCCTCAAATCGGCCGTCACGCTGGACGGGAAGATCGCCGCGGCCTCCGGGGACTCCCGGTGGATCACCTCCCCAAAGTCCAGGGCCCACGCCCACCGGCTTCGGGATCAGGTGGACGCCGTCCTCGTGGGAATCGGGACGGTTCTGGCGGACGACCCGCGCCTCACGGCCCGGCCGGGCGGGAGGAAGGGCCGGGACCCCGCGCGGGTCATCCTGGACGGGGGGCTTCGGATCCCGCTGAAAGCGAAGGCGTTGAACGACCCATCCGCCGCGCGTATAATCGTGGCCACGACGGCCAAGGCCGACCCGCGGCGCGTGGAGGCGCTGAGGGGCCGGGGGGTGGAGGTGTGGCCTCTGCCGTCGCGGGAAGGGCGGGTCTGTCTGGGCCCGCTCTTGTCCGAGCTGGCCCGGCGGGAGATCACGACCCTGCTGGTGGAGGGCGGGGGAGAGGTCGCCGGGTCTTTCCTTCGGGAGGGGTACGTGGACCGGGTGGCGTTCTATGTGGCGCCCCTCCTCGTGGGCGGAGAGGACGCGCCCGGACCCCTGCGGGGCCGGGGCGCGGCCAGGCTCGCGGACGCCTGGAACTTGGCGGGGGTCTCCGTGACCCGCCTGGGACCGGACTTCCTGGTGGAAGGCTACGTGCGCCCGCGGGGGGCGATCCGGAAAAAAAGAGGGGCCTGAGGTGTTCACGGGCATCATCGAGTATGTAGGGACAGTGGCTTCCGTCAAGACGGCCCCGGGCGGGGCGAGGCTCTCCATCCGGGCGCCCGAGGCGGCGAAGGAGCTGCGCGTCGGAGACAGCGTCGCCGTGGACGGGGCCTGCCTGACGAAGGTGGCGGGAGAGGGCGGGGCCTTCGAGGTGGACGTGAGCCCCGAGACCTTGCGGAAGACCCATCTGGGCCGCCTCCGCCCCGGGGACGCCGTCAACCTGGAGCTCGCCATGCGGCTGGGGGAGCGGCTCGGCGGGCATCTCGTCAGCGGGCACGTGGACGCCGTCGGGCGGATCGCCGGCCGCCGTCCGGAGGGAGAGTCGGAGATCCTCACCATCCAGGCCCCGCCGGAGGTGATGCGGTACGTCGTGCCCAAGGGGTCGGTGGCCGTGGACGGGATCAGCCTGACCGTGGCGGAAAGAGAGAAGGACCGGTTCCAGGTGGCCGTCATCCCCCACACCGCGCAAAGGACGGCCCTTTTGACCAAGAAGCCGGGTGATCCCGTGAACCTCGAGGCGGACCTGATCGGGAAGTACGTGGAGCAATTGCTTGCGCCGGTTTCCACAACCCAGGAAAGCCGAATCACGGAAGAATTTCTCCGGGAGCACGGATATGCCTGAGGACGAGGGAGACGTGTTCGCCACCGTAGAGGAGGCCATTCTGGAAATCCGGGGAGGGCGGATGGTCATCCTCGTGGATGACGAGGACCGCGAGAACGAGGGCGATCTGACCATGGCCGCCGAGAGGGTCACGCCCGAGACCGTCAACTTCATGGCCCGGCACGGCCGCGGCCTGATCTGCGTCTCCCTGACCAACGAGCGCGCCGGCGAGCTCGACCTGCATCCGATGGTGCCGGAGAACACGGCCCGCATGGGGACGGCCTTCACCGTCTCGGTGGACGCCAAGCGGAACGTCACCACGGGGATCTCGGCGGCCGACCGGGCCGAGACCATCCGGCAGATGGTCGACCCGGCGACCAAGCCCTCCGACCTGGCGCGTCCCGGCCACGTCTTCCCCCTGCGGGCCAAGGACGGAGGCGTCCTGGTGCGCACGGGGCAGACGGAAGGCTCGGTGGACCTGGCGCGGCTGGCCGGGCTGAAACCCGCGGGGGTGATCTGTGAGATCATGAACCCCGACGGAACCATGGCGCGGGTGCCCGAGCTGACCCGGTTCGCCCGAGAGCACGGCCTCAAGATCGTGACCATCCGGGACCTCGTCGAATACCGGATGCGTCGGGAGTCCATCATCGAGCAGGTCACCGAGACCACGCTCCCCACCCGCTTCGGCACCTTCGTGGTCAAAACGTACCAGGGCACCCTCGGGGGGGAGATCTACCTGGCCTTGATCCTGGGCGACCCCGGCCCCAACGAGGACGTTCTGGTTCGGGTCCACTCCCAGTGTCTGACCGGGGACGTCTTCGGGTCGTACCGGTGCGATTGCGGGTCCCAGCTCCACGCCGCGCTGGAGAAGATCGGCGAGGAAGGGAAGGGCGTCCTGTTGTACGTCGCCCAGGAAGGCCGGGGGATCGGGCTGGTCAACAAGCTCAAGGCGTACGCCCTTCAGGATGAGGGGCTGGACACAGTCCAGGCCAACGAGGCCTTAGGCTTCAAGCCCGACCTCCGGGACTACGGCCTGGGCGCCCAGGTGCTGGCGGACCTGGGGATCAAGCGGATGCGTCTGATGACCAACAACCCGAGGAAAATCGTCGGACTGGAGGGCTACGGACTCACCGTGACGGAGCGGGTTCCCCTGGAGATCAAGCCCCGGGAGGAGAACCAGCGCTATCTGGCGACAAAGCGCGAGAAGCTCGGGCATCTGCTGGGCAACGTCTGAGGGACCCGGACCCTCCGCAAAGGGTTTTGAACGGACGTCAGGACTTACGGACGGCGGAAACAGGGAGAAACCCATGCCGAAGGTGGTGGAAGGGAAGCTCGACGCTTCCGGCCTGAAGTTCGGGATCGTGGTGAGCCGGTTCAACCACTTCGTGACCGACCGGCTGCTGGAGGGGGCGCTGGACGGCCTCAACCGGTGCGGGGCGCGGGATGCCGACCTCGATGTCTGGAAGGTTCCCGGGACGTTCGAGATCCCCGTGACGGCCCGCCGGATGGCCGACTCCGGCCGTTACGACGCCATCATCTGCCTGGGGGCGGTCATCCGGGGCTCGACCCCCCACTTCGAGTACATCGCCTCGGAGGTGTCCAAGGGGATCGCCGGCACCTCCCTGGAGTTCGGCATTCCCGTGGCCTTCGGCGTCCTGACCACCGACACCGTGGAGCAGGCCATCGAGCGCGCCGGGACCAAGCACGGGAACAAGGGGCTCGAAGCGGCCTTGAGCGCCGTCGAGATGGCGAACCTCTTCAAGGCGTTTCCCAGGACGAAGAAATAGGACATGGGGACCCGACGCGAAGCGCGCGAAGAGGCCTTGAAGATTCTCTACCGCCTCGACCTGACGGGGGAGGAGCCGGAGGGGGTCCTGGAGAATCACTGGGCCGAGTCGGAGGCCCCGGAGGCGACCCGGGCCTACGCCGACCGACTGGTCCGCACGTGCTGGAAAGAGCGCGCCGCGCTGGACACCCTCATCGGACGGGCCTCCGAGCACTGGACCCTGCGCCGCATGAGCTGCATCGATCGGAACGTCCTCCGCCTGGCGGCTTGCGAGCTGGTCTTCTTCGAGGACATCCCCCCCAAGGTCGCCCTGAACGAGGCCATCGAGATCGCCCAGAAGTACGGCACGGAGTCGTCCGGCGCGTTCGTCAACGGGATCCTCGACCGCATCGCCAAAGAGCGCGAAGTGGAGATGGCTTGAAGACCCCCCGACGCGAGAGGGAAAAAGCCCCGGCGCCTTTCCGACACACTCGAGTGTTTCCCTTTCTGCGAGTGAGCTGACCACCGTGAGCGACAGATATGATTTCGTCGAGATCGAGGCCAAGTGGCAGACGCACTGGGCCGAAACCCGCGCCTTCCGGGCGGCCGAGGACAGGTCCCGGCCGGAGTTCTATCTCCTCGAAATGTTCCCGTACCCCTCCGGCCGGATCCACATGGGGCACGTCCGCAATTACACCATCGGGGACGTGATGGCCCGGCAGAAGAGGATGCGGGGGTTCAACGTCCTGCATCCCATCGGGTGGGACGCCTTCGGCCTGCCCGCCGAGAACGCGGCCATCCAGCGCCAGGTCCACCCCGCCGCGTGGACGTGGAACAACATCCGCGCCATGAAGCAGCAGCTCCAGCGGCTGGGGTGCAGCTACGACTGGGAGCGGGAGATCGCCACCTGCGAGCCGGAGTATTACCGGTGGAACCAGTGGATCTTCCTGAAGATGCACGAGCGGGGGCTGGTCTACCGGCGCAAGACCTGGGTCAACTGGTGCGAGCAGTGCCGGACCACCCTCGCCAACGAGCAGGTGGTGGGCGGGCTGTGCTGGCGGCACGAGACGCCCGTCGTCCAGCGGGAGATGGACGCCTGGTTTTTGCGCATCACCGACTACGCGGAGGAGCTTCTGGCCGGCCTGGAGGATCTGGCGGAGGGGTGGCCCGAGCGCGTGCTCACGATGCAGCGGAACTGGATCGGCCGCAGCGAGGGCGTCCGGATCCATTTTCCCATCGTGGGCGAGGACGAGGTCCTCTCGGTCTTCACCACCCGGCACGACACGGTCTACGGGGCGACCTTCATGGTCCTGGCGCCCGAGCATCCCCTGGTGCCCCGCCTGTCGGCCGGAACGCCCCAGGAGGCCCAGGTGCGGCGGTTCTGCGAGGAGGCCGGAAAACAGGACACCCGCTCGCGCACCGATGAGGCCCAGGAAAAGGTCGGCGTCTTCACCGGCCGGTACGCCCTCAACCCCATGACGAAGGAGGAGATTCCCGTCTGGGTCGCCAACTTCGTCCTCATGGAGTACGGGACCGGCGCCATCCAGGCCGTCCCCGCCCACGACCAGAGGGACCTGGACTTCGCCCGCAAGTACGGGCTCCCCGTGCGGGTGGTCGTCCAGCCGAAGGGGGTCTCCCTCGACGCGGACGCCCTCACGGCGGCTTACGTGGAGGACGGGGAGAACGTGAACTCCGGCCCCTTCGATGGCCTGCCCACCCCCAAGGCCAAGGAGGCCATCGCCGACTGCCTGGAGCAGAAGGGCCTGGGCAGGCGGGAGGTCAACTACCGCCTGAAGGACTGGGGGGTCTCCCGCCAGCGGTACTGGGGGACGCCCATCCCCATGATCCACTGTGGGACGTGCGGTATCGTCCCCGCGCCCGAGGAGGACCTCCCCGTCGTCCTGCCGCTCGACATCGATTTCCGCTTCGACGGGACCTCCCCCCTGACGGCCCTGAAGTCCTTCTACGAGGTCCCCTGTCCGCGGTGCGGGAAGGCGGCCCGGCGGGACACGGACACGATGGACACCTTCGTGGACTCCTCCTGGTACTTCTGCCGCTACACGAGCCCGCGCGAGGCGAAGGCCCCCTTCGACCGCGAGGCGTGCGCCTACTGGATGGAGGTGGACCAGTACGTCGGCGGGATCGAACACGCGGTGATGCACCTGCTCTACGCCCGGTTTTTCACCCGGGTGCTCCGGGACCTCGGGCTCCTGGACAAGGGGGAGCCTTTCCGGAACCTCCTGACCCAGGGCATGGTCATCAAGGACGGCCGCAAGATGTCCAAGTCCTACGGCAACGTAGTGGACCCGGACTACATCATCGAAAAGTACGGGGCGGACACCGCGCGCCTGTTCATGCTGTTCGCCGCCCCGCCGGAGAAGGAGCTGGAGTGGAGCGACGCGGGCGTGGAGGGCTGCCACCGGTTTTTGAACCGGGTGTGGCGGCTGGTGACGGGCTCAGTCGAGGCCCTGCGGGACTTCCGCGAGCCCCCCGGAGACGACCTGGCCCAGGCCGAGCGGGATCTGCGCAAGAAGGTCCATCAGACGGTCCGGAAGGTGACGGAAGACGTGGAGCGCCGCCTGCGGTTCAACACGGCCATCGCCGCCATCATGGAGCTGGTCAACGCCGTGCAGGCCTTCGAGCCGGAGAGGACGCCCGACGCCCGGGCGGTCCTGAAAGAGGCTCTGGAATCCGTGGTGGTGCTGCTCTATCCCTTCGCCCCGCACTTGGGAGAGGAACTGTGGAGGGTCTTGGGGCGAACCGCAGGGCTGGTGAACCGTCCCTGGCCTTCGTACGACCCGGAGATCGCGGCCGAGGAAATCCAGACCATCGTCCTGCAGGTGAACGGCAAGGTGCGGAGCCGGATCGAGATGCCCGCCACGGCCGACGAGGAAGAGGTCCGCAGCCGCGCCCTGGGGGACGAGCGGGTCCGCAACTGGATCGGGGGAAAGGAGATCCGGCGTGTCATCGTGGTTCCGGGAAAGCTGGTCAATGTCGTCGTCTAGCAGGACGAAGTGGGGGGCGGCGCTGCTGGCCCTCGCCCTCGCCGGCTGCGGCTATCACCTGCAGGGGGCGGGGGGGTCCTCACTTCCGCCGCACGTCAGAAAGATCCACATCCCCATTTTCACCAACAAGACCCTGGAGCAGGGGATCGAGGTCCGCCTCACCGACGCCCTCCGGAGCGTCATCATCAACGACGGCCGGGTCTTCCTGGCGAGCGGCGTCTCGGACGCGGACGCGATCCTCGAAGGCCAGATTCTCCAATACCGCCTGCGCGCCATCGCCTTCACCCGCAGCGACCGGGCCCAGGAGTTCCGCTTGCGGATGACCGTCGCGGTCACCCTGCGCGATCTCCAGAACGACAGGCTCATCTTCAAGCAGACGGTCGTCTCCGACCGGGAGTATCGCGTCTCCACCGACCTGAGCAGCAACGAGAGGTCCCAGTCGGAGGCGACCCTCAAGGCCTCGGAGGATTTCGCGCGGGAGCTTCGGGGGCTCCTGATTGAGGGGTTCTGAATTGCCCGCCGCCCCGGACACCCCTTTCTCCAAGGCGTTGAAGGCCGTCGAAGCCGGACGGATCGCCTCCCTGTATCTCCTCCACGGGGATGAGGAACTCCTGCAGGAAGATCTCCTGGCCCGGATCCAAGAGCGCCTCCTGGAGCCCTCCGCCGCCGACTTCAACCGCGAGCGCCTGGACGCCGAGGAGTGCTCCGCCGAGGACATCCGCAACGCGGTGGGAACCCTGCCCTTCCTGGGCGGCCGCAGGCTGGTGGTGATCCGAAGGGCGGAGATGCTGAGAGAGAAGGTCGAGGCGCTGGAGCCCCTCTTGGAAAACCTGCCGGAGTCCGCCTGCCTGGTGCTGACGACCTCCTCCTCCAAGGGGACGAAGGAGTCCGAGCCGGCCAAGGAATCCAAAGAGTCCAAGGAGTCCAGGGCGCGGCGCCGGCTGCTGGAGAAGGTCCGCAAGTTCGGCGTCGTGGTCCCGACGGATCCCCTAAAGGATGACGCCTTCAAGACGTGGGTCAGGCAGGCGGCCGCCCGTCTTGGATTCGCGCTGGACCCCGAGGCCCTCGCCCTGTTGGCGGAGCGGAGCGGGGGCTCGCTGGGGCGGGCCCGCTCGGAGCTGGAAAAGCTGGCCCTCCACCTGGACGGAGAGCCCGGGAAGGGAGAAGAGGCCGCCCCGCCGCGGATTTCCCTGGAGAAGGTCGCCGAGGTGGTGGACGACGGACGGACGGAGAGCCTGTTCGCCCTGACCGACGCCCTGGGCGCCCGCAACGCCGCCGAGGCGCTCGAAGCGCTGGAGCGGCTCCTCAGGCGGCAACACAACGCGACGGCCATTGTGGCTTTCCTGAGCCGGCACCTCGTGAGGCTGCTGGAAGCCCGGGCCCTGCTGGACGAAGGGGTTCCCGCCGCCGCCGTCCCCAAGAGCTTAGGGGGGCATCCCTTTTACGCGGGCAAGCTGGCGGATCAGGCCTCGCGGTTCACCGACCCGGAGCTGCGGGCGGCCCTGGGCCGGCTGCAACAGGCGGACGTCCTGCTCAAGGGCGGCGGGCCGCCGGACCGTGTCCTCCTGGAGCAGGTCGCGCTCGACCTTTGCCGGATGGGCGGAGAGGGGGAAAAAGCCGGCCTTAGGAAGAGGAGGCCTTCTGCTGCAGGGCGTGGGCGCGCCGGCTGAGCCGGGCGATCTTGCGAGATGCCGTCCGCGGGTGGATGACCCCTTTCGACGCGGTGCGGTCGATCGTCTGGATGGCGGCGGCCAAGGCTTCCTGGGAAGCCTTTGGGTCGCCCTCCTCCAGCGCCGCGTGGACCTTCTTAACGATCGTCCGGTACCGGGTTCGGAGGATCTGGTTTCGCGCTCTGCGCTTTCTGTTCTGTCGAGCGGCCTTCAGGACCGACTTGGTTCGTGCCATTGGAAATCCTCCGCGTCCGCAACGTTTGAAACCCGCCGTCCCGGCCAAATATAGAGGTTTGACGGCTCTTGTCAAGATTTCAATCCTTCGAGCCGCCCCCTTCGGGGCCTCCCCCGCCCGGTGAAGGCCGTTCCGGAAGCCGCAGCGCGAGGCTCGCGCGCTCGGCGGGGGTCGTCGGCGGGGCGACGCTGATCAGCCGCATTTCCGGCTTCGGGCGGGACATGATCGTCGCGGCCGCCATCGGCGCCGGACAAACCGCCGACGCCTTCTATGTGGCCTACGGGATACCGAATCTCCTTCGCGTCTTATTCGCCGAGGGCGCCCTTTCGGCGGCTTTCATCCCCGTCTTCACCCGAGAGGCGACACAACAGGGAGGAGAGGCCGCCAAGCGCCTGAGCGGCGCGCTGATGGTCTCCCTGGCGCTGATCCTGGCCGCCGTCACCCTGCTGGGCGTCCTGGCCGCCCCCTACATCGTCCGGATCCTGGTCCCGGGCTTCACCGCCAATCCCTCGAAGTACGCCCTCACCGTCGTGCTGACGAGGGTCATGTTTCCCTTGCTGTTCTTCATCGGCCTGGCCGCCGTCGCGGCCGGCATCCTGAACACCCTCGGCCACTTCCTGGCCCCCGCCTTCACGCCGGTCTTCTTTAATCTGTCGGTGATCGCATGCGCGCTTTTCCTGGCCCCCCGGCTGGAGACCCCCGTGGTCGGCCTGGCGTGGGGCGTGGTGATCGGGGGCGCCGCCCAGCTCATCGCCCAGATCAAACCTCTCCACGCCAGGGGCCAGCTCCCCCGGCCGCGCTGGGAGCCCCGCCACCCGGGTTCGCGCCGCATCGCCCAGCTCATGGTCCCGGCCGTGTTCGGTTTCTCCATCGCCCAGATCGGCACCCTGGTGGACAGGCTCTTGGCGTCGTTCCTGCCGGAGGGCAGCATCTCTTTCCTGTACTACGCCTATCGCCTCCTCCTGTTCCCCTTGGGCATCTTCGGAACCGCCATGAGCATCGCGGTCTTCCCCTCCCTCTCCGCCCACGCCGCGCGGAACGAGCAGAAGGACTTTCTGGAGACGATGGGGGAGGGGCTGCGTCTGGTCCTTTTCGTCTGTGTCCCCTCGGCCGTGGGGCTGGCCGTTCTCGCGGCGCCCATCACCCAGGTCCTGTTCGAGCGGGGGGCCTTCACGGCGCACGACACCGCCATGACGGCCCGCGCGGCCGTCGCCTACGCGGCGGGTCTCGTGGCCTACGCCGGGGTGAAGATCGTCGCGTCGGCCTTTTACTCGCTCCAAGACACGCGGACCCCCGTCAAGGTCGCCGCCTTCGTCCTTTTGGCGAACGTCGTCCTCAACCTGATCCTGATGGTCCCCTTGAGGCACGCCGGCCTCGCGCTGGCGAGCGCCCTGTGCGCCTATCTCAACGTCGGGCTCCTTTTGCGCTTTCTTCGCCGCCGACTGGGACGGCTGGGGGGGCGGGCCATCGCCCGCTCGTTCCTCCGGATTTCGCCGCCGACGCTGGCCATGACGCTGGCGGTGTACGGAGCGAAGTGGATGATGTACGCGCCGGCCGGTCCCCCCCTCGAAAGGGCGCTGGCGCTGGGGGTCTGCCTCCTTTTGGGGGCGTCCGTCTATCTTGCGGCGGCCAAGGCGATGGGCTGCGAGGAGTTGGCCCTTTTGCGGGAGAGCTTCCGGGGACGGAAATTGAAAGGGCCGCCGCCGGCGGACCCGGGCCTGTCCTGAGGGGGAAGCCTTGCCCTTGGAGCGACCGATGGACGACGCCGCGCTTTTCCGGTCTTTTCTGGAATATCTGAGGGTTGAGCTCCGGCTTTCCGAGAACACCTTGCAGGCCTACCGGCGGGACGTGGAAGGGTTTCTGCTCGGCCGTCGGAGGAGAACCCCGGCGCCGCTCGCCTCCCTGCGGCGCGAAGACCTGCTGGATTTCCTGGAGGACCTCTGCTCCCGGAGGGCCGCTCCGCGGACTGTCCGCCGAAAGCTTTCCGCCGTCCGGGGCTTCTGCCGGTTCTTGACCGCCGAAGGCCATCTGCCGGAGGACCCCTCGGCGGAGGTCCAGACGCCTGGGGCCGGACGGCCCCTGCCCCAGTACCTCTCTTCGGCCGAGGTGGACCAGCTGCTGGCCCAGCCGGACCCCGCGACCGTCCTGGGCTGCCGGGACGCGGCCATGCTGGAAACCCTCTACGCGACCGGGCTCCGGGTGTCGGAGCTTTTGAACCTCACCCTCTCCCGGGTCAACCTGGAAGTGGGGTTTCTGGTCGCCTTCGGCAAAGGAGCCAAGGAACGCCTCGTCCCCATGGGGGAGGAGGCGATGGAGAAGGTCAAAGGGTATGAGGCCTGGGCCCGGCCGCAGCTCCTTCAAAGACGAAGAGGCCCGGGAGGAGCCGAGGAGGACACGCTCTTTTTGAACGGGCGCGGCCGCCCGATGACGAGGGTCGGTTTCTGGAAGATCCTGAAGGCCCATGCCAGAAGAGCGGGCATCCGCCGGGAGGTGAGCCCGCACACCCTCCGCCACTCCTTCGCGACGCACCTGCTCGCCCGGGGGGCCGACCTCCGCTCGGTCCAGATGATGCTGGGCCACGCCGACATTTCCACGACGCAAATTTACACCCACATCACGAGAGAAAGACTTAAAGTAATGCTTAAAGAATATCATCCTCGGCCTTGAAGAATAATTGATTTGTGGTATTTCGAATTACATGTCCGCCGCCCTGTGCCGAGGATTGACAATTGCGGTCGGCCGGTCTCTGATTTAATGTGAATCTCGGCGGCGGGTTGAAAAGGGAAACGGGAGGGTTATATTGGAGAAGACTGTCGTTCGAAAGATTCGGCTCGTGGACCCCAAAAGGGTCAGGGACCTCTTTGGAATCCACGACGAGCACCTTCGGAAGTTGGAATCGATTTTCGGGGTGCGACTCGCCCTGGAAGACGGGGAGCTGGAGGTTCTGGGCGATCCCGGTCCGGTCGCCTCTGTGGAACGCCTTCTGACAGGACTTCAGGCAGTCATGGCAGAAGGGTTCGAGTTCACTTCTCACGACCTCCAAGTTATCGCCCGCGCCTACCAGCAAGACGCCCGCACAGACTTGAAAGACCTTTTCGCCTGCCACATCCGGACGGGCGGGAAGAGGCGGTGCGTGGTGCCGAAGAGCGTGGGGCAGCGCAAATACATCGAGGCCATCCGCCGGCGGGACATTGTGGTGGGGATCGGGCCGGCGGGGACGGGCAAGACGTATCTGGCGGTCGCCCTGGCGGTGGAGGGCCTCCTGCAAAAGGCGTACAGCCGGATTGTGCTCACGCGCCCGGCGGTCGAGGCCGGGGAGCGCCTGGGGTTCCTCCCGGGAGACATCGCCGAGAAGATCCACCCGTTCCTGCGGCCCCTGTACGACGCGCTGAACGAGTTGATGGACAGCGAGAAGGTCCAGCAGTTGATCGAACGCGGCAACATCGAAATCGCCCCGCTCGCCTATATGCGGGGCCGCACCCTCAACGACTCCTTCATCATCATGGACGAGGCCCAGAACTCCACCCCCGAGCAGATGAAGATGTTCCTGACGCGCCTGGGCTTCGGCTCCAAGTCGGTGATCACCGGGGACATCACCCAGGTGGACCTTTCCAGCGAGAAAGGCTCGGGCCTGATCCAGATCCAGGCGGTTCTCGAGGACGTCAGAGACATCGATTTCGTATACTTCACCGAGAGGGATGTCGTCCGCCATCCCCTGGTGTTGGAAATCATCAAGGCCTACGAGCGCTACGGCCAACGGAAGAGCCGGGAAAGCGCGGAAGGCAGCGGCGAGAGGCAACGAGAAAAAGATGGCCAAGGCCAACGGTGAACCCCTGAAGCGGTCGTTCTCGACCCGAAAGACCGATTCGGCCGCAGGGGTGCGACTGACCCAGTGGAGCGTCGCCATCGGCCTGCTTTTGTGTCTGACGGCCCTCATGGTTCCGCGCGGCACGCTGCCTTTCAAGGAGCTGCACGTCGGCGACATCGTCCCTCGGGACATCAAGGCGAACCGGGACATCCTGGTGGAGGACGTCGAGTCCACCGCCAAGATCAAGGCGGCGGCCGGGGAGGCTGTCAAAGAGATCTTCGACCTCGAACCCAAGCTCGCCGAGGAGATCTCCGGCCGGGCCCGCGCCGCCCTCGAGAAGGTCCGAAAGGGATACGAGACCCATGCGGCGGAGGTGATGGCCCAGGGGGAAAGCCCGGAGGGCCCGCCCGCCGCCAAGCGCCCCCCTGCGGACCTCTCCGGGTTGGCCGCCCAATTCGAGCGGACCCAGACCTACAAGAACCTGGAGGCGGAATTCTTCGCCTCCCTCAGAATCGAGCCTTCTCCAAGTCTCCTCCGGTTTCTGCGGGCCAGGCGGTACGACCCGGCCCTGGCCGACGGCGTGGGCTTTCTTCTGCGCGCGGTGATGGAGCCGGGGATCGTGAGCACCAAAAAGCTCCTCGAGCCCCACGCGGGCAAAGGGGTCCTCGTCCAGGTTGTGGGGGAGAAGGAGCTGAAGGCGGCCGATGACCCGCTCCGCTTCCGGGACCTCAAGGAAGCCGCCGGGGATTTGCCGGCCCTGGCGGAAAAGGCCGGCGTCGGCCCGAATCCGGAGGCCAGGCGGCACCTCGTGCTCCTCGCCCGCCGTCTCCTCGAGCCCAACCTGACGGTGAACAAACAGGCGACGGAAACCCTGCGGGAGCGGGCCCGCCAGGAGGCCAAGCCGGTCTTCTTCCAGCTCAAAAAGGGCGAGATGATCGCCCGGGAGGGCGAGCGGCTGACCCCGCAGCAGGTCGTCAAGCTCCGGGGCCTCGCCGCCCAGGAGGAAAAGCGCGGGTTCGCGGGCTACGTCTTGGGCAACGCCCTGCTTATCGCCCTCGCGCTGGCCCTGGCGGGGATCTATCTGATGCGCTTCAAGCGCAAGCTCATGCAGTCTCCGCGAAGGGTGGTCCTGATGGGGGTCATGCTGCTGGGGACGATGATCGTCATTCTGTTCTTCATGCAGGTGAGCGTGATGTTCTCCGGGGCGATGGGGGGGGTGGACCCCCTGACTTATTACTACGCCATTCCGTTCGCCACGGGGGCGATGCTCGCCGCGATCCTCCTGGACCTGGAAGTGGCGCTCCTCTTTTCCGCCCTCACGGCCTTTTTCTCGGGCCTGTTGATACCCCAGACCTTCGGCATCCCGGTGGCCGCCCTGGTCGGGGGGTTGGTGGCCGGCTTCCGCGTCAACTACTACCGCCGCCGCTCCAGCATTCTGCTCACGGGGTTCCTGGTGGGCCTGGCGGTCGTGGCGGTGATCGTCCCCTTGAACTTGATCGAGGGGCGCCTGCTTTCCAACGACGGGCTGTTCGCGGTTTTAATGGGCATCACCGGAGGCGCCATCGTGGGAATGGTCGTGTCGGCCAGCCTGCCGCTTCTGGAGTCGACGTTCAGCATCACGTCGGACATCAAACTTTTGGAGCTGGGCGACCTGGATCATCCCCTCCTGCGCCAGCTGGTGATGAGCGCGCCGGGGACGTATCACCACAGCGTCGTGGTGAGCAGCCTGGCGGAGGAGGCCGCCGAGCTTATCGGGGCCAACCCGCTGTTGGTCCGCGTGGCCGCCTATTACCACGATATCGGGAAGATCCGAAAGCCCGAGTACTTCATCGAGAACCAGTCCGGCCTGGAAAACAAGCACGACCGCCTGGCCCCCCGCATGAGCGCGCTGATCCTCATCTCCCACGTCAAGGACGGGATCGAGCTGGCGCACCGGCACAACCTGCCCGAACAGATCATCGACTTCATCCCGCAACACCACGGCACCGGCCTCATCAGCTACTTCTACAACAAGGCCAAGGAGATGGAGGGCCCGGCCCAGCAGTCCGTCAACGAGGACGACTTCCGCTACCCGGGGCCGAAGCCCCAAAGCCGGGAGACGGGGATCCTCCTGCTGGCCGACGCCGTGGAGGCCGCCTCCCGAACCTTGATCGACCCGACGCCGGCCCGGATCCAGAACATGGTCCGAAACATCGTGGCGCGGATCTTCGCCGACGGACAGCTCGACGACTGCGAGCTGACCCTGCGGGATCTGAACTCCATCACGAAGGCCTTCGTGCGGATCCTGACCGGGATCTTCCACCAGCGGGTCGCGTACCCTCAAACGGAGCGGCCGGGCCAGCGGGGGCTGGAGGCGCACCTGGATGCCGATTTCGGTGACGCATCGGCAGGGGACGGCCAGGATCGATCGGCGCTGGATCGCGCGCAAAGCCCGGAAGTTGTTAGAACTTCTGGACTGTCCGGCTGACGAACTGAGCGTTCTCCTGCTCAACGACGGCGAGATGGCGGATCTCAACGGCCGCTACCGGGGGGAGGAAAGACCCACCGACGTGCTGGCCTTTCCCCAGCGGGAGGGGGGGGTCTCTCGCGTTCCCGGGCCTCTCGGCGACGTGGTCATCTCGGTGGAGACCGCCCGCCGCCAGGCCCGGCCCCGCCTCCGGCCGAGACCGGCGACCGCCCGGAAAAGGGCGGCGGGAGACCAGCCGCCCGAGGTTCGCAGGGAGGATCCGCTGGAGGAGGAGGTGCTCCGCCTGCTCATCCACGGGACGCTCCACCTCCTCGGCCACGACCATGAGAGCGCGGAGGAGGCCCGGCGGATGAGAGCGGAGGAGAGGCGCTGCTTTCGGGCGCTCTCGGCTGAGGCGAAACAGACCCCCGGCAAAAAGAGGGCGAGTTGAAGCACCTGTGGGCGCCGTGGCGGATGGCGTACGTGAAGGGGGAGGACGCGGAGGACGGGTGCTTTTTTTGCCGGAAGCTGGCCGAGGAGGACCGGGACGCCGAAAACTACGTCCTCCGCCGCTCGGAGCGGGCCTTCGTCATCATGAACGTCTTCCCGTACAGCAACGGCCACCTCCTGGTCTCGCCGCGGCGCCACACGGGGGACTTCCTCGACCTGAACCCGGAAGAGATGGCCGATCTCCTGGCGCTCACCCGAAGGTGCATGCGGGTTTTGAGCGAAACCCTGGTCCCCCACGGGTTCAACGTGGGGCTGAACTTGGGGGAGGCGGCGGGCGCCGGCATCGCCGACCACCTGCACGTCCACATCGTCCCGCGGTGGAAAGGCGACACAAACTTCATGCCGGTCCTGGCCGACGTCAAGGTGATCCCCGAGCACCTGCGCCACACCTACGAACTGCTCAAAGGGATCTTTGACAGGGACGGGGAGTAGGGCATGGGCGCCCTTCGCTTCATCCTCGCACTGGGCGTCGTCGTGTTGTTCGTCAGTTTCGGCGTGAAGAACATGACGCCGGTCACCATCCAGTACTTCGGCCTTTCGCCGCGCCAATACCCCCTCTTTTTCCTCCTGCTGAGCGCCTTTGTTCTGGGAGCCGCCATGGCCTGGCTCGTCAGCGTCATGGAGAAGGTCCGTCTTCGGTGGCGGCTGCGGCGGGAACAGTCCCGCCTGCGGGAGATGGAGAACCGCGTGCAGGAGATGGAGGAGAAAGGCCTCGTCCCCGCTCTGTCCGAGGGCGAAGATGCCAAGACATCCCACCCCGCAGAAGTGGGCTGAGGGACCGCCCGAGGGCGGGCCGTCCCGGCCCCCCTCCGAAGACCCCCCCGAAAAGGCCCCGGCGCCCGCCGCTGAGGCGTCCCGCGCGCATCCGCCCAAAGCGCCCAGCCTCACCCCCATGATGCGCCAATACCGGTCCATGAAGCAGAAGTACGCGGACGCCGTCCTCTTCTTCCGGATGGGGGACTTCTACGAGATGTTCTACGAGGACGCCGAGACGGCGGCGCCCACCTTGAACCTCGCCCTCACCTCCCGCCACGACGACGCCCAGGGCCCGGTGCCGATGTGCGGGTTTCCCTACCACGCCCTCGATGGATACGTGGCCCGGCTGATCCGGGCGGGCTTCCGGGTGGCCGTCTGCGAGCAGGTGGAAGACCCGAAGAAGGCGAAGGGCCTCGTCCGGCGGGAAGTCGTCCAAGTGGTCTCCCCCGGGACGGCCACCCAAGCGGAGATCCTGGAGTCCAAGGCCGGCAACTACCTGGCCGCGCTCCTTCCCGGGGACCAGGCCCTCGGGTTTGCCTACGCCGACCTCTCGACGGGCGAGTTCCGGGCCCTCCAACTGGAGGGGGAGGAGAGGTGGTCGGCCCTCTCCGATGAGTGGGCCGACCTGGACCCGAAAGAGCTCCTCTTGCCGGAGGGCCTCTTGGGCGGGGACGACCCGGCGGTCCCTCTTTCCAGACTGGCGGGTGCAAGAGAGCCCCTGATCAGTCGGCTCCCCGCTTGGGCCTTCCACCCGGAGGAGGGCGAGCGGCTTTTGCGGTCCGGGTTCGGGCTGGGCTCCCTCGGCGGGCTGGGGCTGGACGGGATGTCTTTGGGGGTCGGCGCGGCGGGCGCCCTGTACCATTACCTGCGCGAGACGCAGGGAGACCATCTCGGGCACCTGCGTCCTCCGTTGGCCGAGTACCGGCGGGAGACCATGCTGCTCGACGCGGCCTCGGTGCGCAACCTGGAGATCCTTCGCGCAGGCCCCGAGGGGGAGCGGGCCGGGTCTCTGCTGCAGGTCCTGGATCAGACGGTCACCCCGATGGGCGGGCGGAAGCTCCGGAGCTGGCTCCTCCACCCCCTCCTCCGGGTGGAGGCCGTGCGGGCCCGGCTGGAAGCCGTGCGGGCGTTCCGGGAGGACGCGAGGGTCCGGGGAGAGCTCCGGAGGCGTCTGGGCCAAATGGGAGACCTGGAACGGATCCTCGCGCGGCTCCACCTGGGCTCGGCGAACGCCCGCGACCTCCGGCACCTCAGCCAGTCTTTGGAGATGCTCCGGCCCATCCGCGAGGCGCTCTCCGGGAGGGAGGCGAAAATCATCCAAGAACATCTCTCCGCGTGGGACGATCTGGGCGACGTGGCCGCGGCCGTGGACGCCGCCATCGTCGCCGACCCTCCCCTCTCGGTCCGGGAGGGAGGGCTCATCCGGGACGGGTATCATCCCGAGCTGGACCGGTTGAGAAAGCTGGGCAAGGACGCGAAGTCCTGGCTCCGGGCCTATGAAGAGAAGGAGCGGGAACGGACCGGAATCAAGAACCTCAAGGTCGTCTACAACAAGGTTTTCGGCTATCTCATCGAGGTCAGCAAGCGGGCCGAGGCCCACGTCCCTCCGGATTACACGAGGCGGCAGACGCTGACCCACGCCGAACGGTACGCGACGCAGGAGCTCAAGGAGACCGAAGAAGAGGTCCTGCAGGCCGAATCCCGGTCCTGCGAGCTGGAGCACGAGATCTTTCAGGAGGTCCGGTCGGGGGTGTTGGCCGCGACCGGCCGCATCCAGGCCGCCGCGGAGCGGGCGGCCGTCCTGGACGTCCTTTCCTCGTTCGCCGAAACGGCCGCCCGCTCCAATTACGTCGAGCCGGAGGTGGACGAGTCCGGAGACATCGTCATCCGGGAGGGCCGGCATCCGGCGCTCGAGCGCTCGCCCGCCGCGGTGGAGGAGCGGTTCGTCCCGAACGACGCGCACCTCAGCGCCTCCGACCGGCAAATCCTGGTGGTGACCGGCCCCAACATGGCGGGCAAGTCCACCTACATCCGGCAGGTCGCCCTGATCGTCCTTTTGGCGCAGACCGGGAGCTTCATCCCCGCCTCCTCCGCCCGGATCGGCCTGGCGGACCGCATCTTTACGCGCGTCGGGGCGCACGACCGGCTCCAGCGGGGGCAGAGCACCTTCATGGTGGAAATGGTCGAAACCGCCTACATCCTGCACCACGCCACCCCCCGAAGCCTGGTCATCCTGGACGAGATCGGGCGGGGCACCTCGACCTTCGACGGCATCAGCATCGCCTGGGCGGTCGCCGAACACCTGCACGGTCCAGGAGAGGCGGGGCCGCGGACGCTTTTCGCCACTCACTACCACGAGCTGGCCGATCTGGCCCAACGGCTCCCCCGGGTGAAGAACCTGACCATGTCGGTCCGGGAATACCGGGGGGAGGTGGTTTTTCTCCGCCAAGTGGCGGAGGGGACCTCGGACCGAAGCTACGGGATTCACGTGGCCCGGCTGGCGGGGTTCCCCAGGGAAACCCTGGAGCGGGCCGCCCGGATCCTCGAAACGCTCGAAGAGGGGCGGCAGGGGAGCGGAAGGCGGGCCTCCCCCCCGGAAGAATCCAGGCAGATGGCGCTCTTTGCGCCAAAACCCGCGGAGACCCTGCGGGAGCTGAGAGAGGCGGACCTCGACGGGATGACGCCGCTTGAGGCGCTGAACTTTCTCCACCACTTGAAGCAGTTGTCTCTCAAGGAGGAGGGACGGTAAAGACATGTGACGGGGAAGAGGGGGCATCTCGCAAAACCTTCCCCGCCCGCCTTCGAGGCACGGGCCAAGAGCCCCGGACCGGACCCCGATCCCGCTTGCCTAAGCGGCCGGTTTCTCATAACATACTGGAATGTGCGGCCAGGGCGGGGGGCCGAGAAACGCGCGTGAGCACAGCGGGAAGGCGTCCTCGGGGAAAGGGGCGGCGCTTTCGCTGCGACCTCCCGCATGACATTGCCCGTTCCCCAGAAGTCGACCGCCCCCTTTTTTTAGGCGCCTCCTCACCTCGGCCCGAAGGGCTTTGGCCAAAATCGGCGCGGAAGGCCGATTCATTCCGGGATTCCTGAAGATGCAGCCCAATCCGACCGAGACGCACGAACGGCGCAAGGCGCGAGTCCGGCGGATCATCTCGGGGACGGTGTGCATCATCCTCCTTTTGACCATCACGGGCATCTACTTCGAGTTCAACCCCACCCACCTGGTCGCCAATAACGTCATCGTCTACGCACTGGTCAACGTCAACATCCTGCTGCTGATGGCGCTCATCCTGCTGGTGCTCCGCAACCTGCTGAAGCTCTACTTCGAGCGCCGGCAGGGGACCATCGGCACCCGGTTCCGCGCCAAGCTGGTGACCGCCTTCGTGGGCCTGGCCCTCGTCCCTTCCGTCCTGCTGTTCGTGGTGGCCAACGGCCTCATCAACCGCAGCATCGAAAGCTGGTTCAGCGCGCAGGTCGAGCGGACCCTGAAGGACTCCCAGGTCGTCGTGCAGCAGATCTATGACGAAACGGAAAAGCGGCTCTCCGACCAGGCGTCGGTCCTGGCCCGCCGGATCGACCCGATCCACCTGGACCGGCCCGACCGGCAAGAGGCCCTGCGGAGGTTCCTGGAGGAGAAGCTGCGCGAGCTTCAGTTGGATGGCCTGCAGGTCTTCGCGGCCGATCAGAAGGTCTCGCTAAACGTCCGGAACCCGGCCGCCCCGAAGAACCTGACCTGGACGCTCCTGAAGCCCGAGCTCGTGGATCAGGTGCTCAGCGGCAAGAACTTCGTGGGAAGAAAGAGCCTCAAGACCGGCGAAGCGGTTCGGGCGGTCGCCGCCCTGGCGTCGGGCGAAGGGAGCGACCGGAAGCTGGGCCTGCTGGTGCTCTCCCGCTTTTTCCCCGCGAGCCTGGCGCAGCGGATGGAGGCCGTGGTCGGGACGTACCGGGAATACAAGGAACTGGAGATGTTCCGGGACCCCCTGAAGCTGAGCTACCTCATCACGTTCCTGCTCATCACGCTGCTCATCATCTTCTCCGCCCTCTGGTTCGGCTTTTACCTGGCCCGGGGGATCACGGAACCCATCCAGGCCCTGGTCGAGGGAACCCGCGCGGTGGCGGAGGGGAACCTGGACATCCACGTCGGACGGGGGGGCGACGACGAGATCGGCTATCTGGTGGACGCCTTCAACGCCATGACGGCCGACCTCAAGCGGGGAAAAGAGAGGCTGGAGCGGAGCAACGCCGAACTGGAGCGCCGCCGCGTCTACATGGAGCGGGTCCTGGAGCGGATCGGGGCGGGCGTCGTCTCCGTGGATCGGCGCGGCCGGGTGACCACCATCAGCCGGGCCGCCGAGCGGATGCTGGGGGTCAAGGCCGAGGACGCCCTGGGCTCCCACTACCGGGAGGTCTTCAGCCCGGCCCTCATCGAGCCGGCGCGCGAGCTCTTTCGCGAGATCGCCCGGGCCCGCGCGGACCGGATGGAGGCCCAGCGGCCCGTGACCGTCGGCGGGCGGCTGCTGACGCTGCTCATCAGCGTCAGCGTTCTCACCGACCGGGACGGAAAAGCGCTGGGCATGGTGCTGGTGTTCGAGGACTTGACCGACCTCCTCAAGGCCCAGAAGCTCGCCGCCTGGCGGGAGGTCGCCCAGGGGATCGCCCACGAGGTCAAGAACCCCCTGACGCCCATCCAGCTCTCCACCCAGCGTCTGCGGAAAAAGTACCAGGAGGCCTCGCCGGACTTCAACGCCATCTTCGAAGAATGCACGAACGTCATCATCAACCAGGTCAAGGGCCTCATGAAACTGGTCAACGAATTCTCCCACTTCGCCCGGATGCCCGAGCCCCGTCCGCGAAGCTGCGACCTGCACGACCTCATCCGGGAGACCATCGCCCTGTACAGCGGCTACCCGAAGACCGTCTGCTTCGAGACGGATTTCGACGAGCGGCTCGGGCGGGTGAATCTGGACGAGGAGCAGATGAAGCGGGTCTTCATCAACCTGATCGACAACGCCATCGACGCGGTGCCCGAAAAGGGGCACCTCCGGGTCCGGACCTTCCGGGACGATTTTCGGGGCATGCTGAGGATCGAGTTCAGCGACGACGGGCCCGGAATCCCGGCGGAAGACCGCGGCCGGCTGTTTTTGCCTTACTTCACGACCAAGGGCCGGGGGACCGGCCTTGGTCTGGCCATCGTTCATCGGATCGTCGCAGACCACGACGGGTCCATCGAGGTGAGAGACAACGTCCCGCACGGCGCGACCTTCGAAATCCGCCTCCCGTTGAACGGCGAGTCCGCCCGGACGCGGCTGGCGGTCTGACGATCCCTGGAGAAAAGGCGTTGAGTCTGGGTCACATCCTCATCGTGGACGACGAAGAAAGCATCCGGCAGTCCCTGGAGGGGATCCTCCGGGACGAAGGGTTCACCACCTCTCAAGCGGCGGACGGGGACGAGGCCCTGGAGATCCTGCGCAGGGAGGCCCCGGACGTGGTTCTGCTGGACGTCTGGCTCCCCGGCCTGAACGGCATCCAAGCCCTGCAGGCGGCGAGGAAGCTGCGGGGGGACCTGGAAGTCATCATGATGTCCGGCCACGCCAACATCGAGACGGCCGTCAAGGCGACCAAGCTCGGGGCGTTCGACTTCGTGGAGAAGCCCCTTTCCCTGGAACAGGTCGTCCGCACCGTCAACCTCGCGCTGCGCCAACAGCGCCTCATCCGCGAAAATGCCGAGCTCCAGGGGCGGCTGGACCGGGCGGCGGAGCTCATCGGAAGAAGCCAGGCCCTGCTGAAGCTGCGCCAGGCGATCGAGTCCGCCGCGTCCGCGAAGGGTTCCATCGTGATTTTCGGGGAGGTCGGAACGGGCAGGGAGTTGACCGCCCGGCTGATCCAGGACCGGCGGTCGGGCATCGGACATCCCTTCCTCCGGGTGGACTGCGCCCCCCCGGAGGGCGGGGCGCCCGAGCCGGAAGAGTCTCTTTGCCGACGCCTCTTCGGCTACGCGGGGTCATCCGGGGAAGTGAAGGCCGGGGCACTGGAGGCCGCCAAAAACGGCGCCCTCTATCTGAACGCCGCCGAGCGGCTGGACCCGGAAACCGCCTCCCGCCTGGCTTCCACCCTTCGGGAGGGCCGGTTTCATCGCGACGGGGTCAGGCGATCCCTCCCCCTGAAGGCCTGGGTCATCTTTTCCACGACCGTGGACATCGAGAAAACGCCGATCGAAGACGTCCTGGGAAAGGAGCTGGCCGAGCAGGTGGGAGGCGATCCGGTCCGGGTGCCGCCCCTGCGGGAGCGGTGGGAAGACATCCGCAGCCTGGTCGATCACTTCCTCTCCCAGTTCTGCAGCAACCGGGGGGTCCGTCGTCCGGTGATAGAGGAGCCGGCCCTCGAGGCCATGGAAAAATTCCACTGGCCGGAGAACATCAAGGGGCTCAAGAACGTGGTGGAGGGCCTCGCGGTTTCCGGAAACGGAGAGGTCCTCCGCCTCTCCGACCTCCCCAGGGAGATCCAAGGGATCCCCGAAGAGGAACCGCAGAGCGGGGCGTCTGTTCAGGTTCCGGAGGCGTGGGAGCGGGAGCACATCTGCGGGCTTTTGCAGAGACACAAGGGGAACCTCCGCAAGACGGCCGCGCAACTGGGGATCTCGGAAGGGAGCCTCCGGTCCAAAATCAGCGCGTACGGGTTGGGCGTCTCCCGCCCGCCGGAGGGCCGGGGAGTCACCCAGCGGACGCTGGGCAAGAGCGTTTTGCTGGGCGGGCAGGGGCTGCACTCGGGACTCAAGACGGGCCTGATCCTGTCCCCCTTGCCGCCGGACAGCGGAATCCGGATCGGAAGCATCACCACGGAGGAGTCCTTCCCCGCCCATCTGGACTACGTGGTCTCCACGGACAACGCCACCACCCTTCAAAAGGGCGCCATCCGGGTCCGGACCATCGAACACCTCATGGCGGCGCTGCACGCCTTCGGCATCACCAACGTCCTGATCCGGGTGACGGACGAGATCCCCATCATGGACGGGTCGGCCCGGGCCTTCTGCCGGCTGATCGAAGAAGCGGGCGTGGTGGATCAGGAGGCGCGCATCGAGCCGGTGAGGGTGTCTTCTCCCCTCGAGGTGGAAAAGAAGCGGGCGAACGGCCATTCCGCCACGCTGCGCATCGAGCCTCACTCGGAACTCGTCATCGATTTCCAACTGGTACTGCCGGAGCCCATCGGGGAGCAGCGATTCACCTTCACCCTGGACAGGCCCGAATCGTTCCGGGACGCCATCGCTCCCGCCCGCACCTTCGGGCTTATCCGGGACGTGGAGGAGCAGGAGAGGCGGGGGCTGGCGGGCGGCGGGCGCCTGGACAACGTCATCCTGCTCGATGAAGGCCGGGTGGTCAACACCAAGCTCCGGTTTCCCGATGAGTTCGTCCGGCACAAGATTCTCGATGTCGTCGGCGACCTCTTTCTTCTGGGACGGCCCGTCCTGGGAAAGGTCACGGCTTGCATGAGCGGCCACACCGAAAACATCGGGCTTCTCCGCAAGCTCTGTGTCCAGTGAAGCGGCGACCCGCGCCTCCGGAGCCCGAAGCCGGTCTCACGTACCGCGAGGCCGGCGTGGACCTGGCGGCTGCCGAGCGCCTGGTCCCCCGCCTGCGCGCCCTCGCCCGGGCCACCCGAAGGCCGGAGGTGGAAGGGGAGATCGGGGGGTTCGGGGGATGCTTTCTCCTCCCCCAGGGATTCCGGAATCCTGTTCTGGTGGCTGGAATGGACGGGGTCGGGACCAAGCTCGACCTCCTCACGAAGGCGGGGCGGCACGCCGTGGCCGGATGGGATTTGGTCGCCATGTGCGTGAACGACGTCCTGGCCCAGGGGGCGCAGCCCCTTTTCTTTCTGGATTACGTGGCTGCGGGAAAACTGGACACGGGGATCGTGGAAGGCGTGGTGTCCGGCGTCGCCGACGCCTGCGTGGAGTGCGGCTGCGCGCTTTTAGGGGGCGAGACGGCCGAGATGCCGGGGTTTTATCCCGAGAGCCGGTACGACCTGGCCGGCTGTGCGGTGGGAGTCGTGGAGAAGGAGCGCCTCATCGACGGTCGGGCGATCCGGCCGGGCGACATCCTGCTGGGGCTCGCCTCCAGCGGCCCTCACAGCAACGGCTTCTCGCTGATCCGCCGCGTGCTGGAGAGGGCGGGGCGCGGGCTGCAGGATGAGTTCGGCGGGCCGGGGCGGACGCTGGGCGACGCCCTGCTGGCGCCCACCCGGCTGTACGTCCGCCCGGTCTTGGAAATCCTCAAGGAAACGGCGGTGGCGGGGATCGCCCACATCACGGGAGGGGGGATCCGCGGGAACCTGCAGCGGATCATCCCGGAGGGCTGCCGCGCCGTCGTCGAGTGGGGGAGCTGGCCGGTTCCGCCGGTGTTCGAGTTCCTGCGACAGGCCGGCTCCATCCCCCGGGAGGAGATGGAGGACGTGTTCAACCTGGGGGTGGGCCTGATCCTGGCGGTGTCCCCCGGGGACGCGGGGCGGACGGGGGAGGGCCTCCAGAAGCTGGGAGAGGCCCCCTTCGCCATGGGGCGCATCGAGGAAGGTCCCCCCGATGGAGAGCGGGTCGTTCTGGAGCGGGGGGACGCGTGAGAGTCGCCGTCTTCGTCTCCGGCCGCGGATCGAACCTTCAGGCCCTTATGGACGCCGCCGACTCGGGTTTCCTGAAGTCGGAGATCGTCCTGGTTCTGAGCAACGTCCGGGACGCGCCGGCCCTGGAGCGGGCCGCCCGGCGAGGGATCCGCTGCGAATTCATCGAGTCCAAGGAGTTTGAGGGGGTCGCGGCGGAGAGGTTGAAGGAGGAGAGGGTGGATCTCGTGTGTCTGGCCGGGTTTATGAGGGTCCTGAGCGGGGAGTTCATCCGGCGGGTCGGCGTGCCGATCCTGAACGTCCACCCCTCCCTCCTGCCGGCGTTTCCCGGTTTGCGGGCGCAAAGACAGGCCCTTGCGCACGGCGTGCGGATCACCGGCGCCACCGTTCATCTGGTGGACGAGCGGGTGGACCACGGCCCCATCGTCATCCAGGCCGCCGTCCCCGTCCTCCAGGACGACGACGAGGAAAGCCTCTCGGAGCGGGTCCTCCGCGAAGAGCACAGGATCTATCCCCTGGCCGTCCGGTGGTTTGCCGAGGGCCGCGTCCGCCTGGAGGGACGGCGCGTCATTCTCCACAGCACGCCCCACGGCCGGTTCTCGGTGCGAAACCCGGACGCCTCCGAGCCGGGGGATCGCCCTCTTTCGGGCGAGGAAACGGCCTGAAGGAAAGCCGGGGCGCCGAAAAGCGGGACAGACAAGAGGCGGAGGGGGCGGAGGCCCTTTCGAGGGGGTAAATCAGGGCTGATTCGGGCGTCTTCCCCCCCCTCCCGTGCCCAACTCGACCGCAGGGCGGCCTCGAGGACGTTTCTCTCAGGGATCCATCTCACACGGTCAGGGAAGAGGTTCGACCGAGGCCGCGGAGACCCGGATGTTCCTTCCGCTGAAAGACGAAAACCCCACCCGGATCGTCCCCTACGTGACGTTCATCCTGGTGGGCTTGAACATCCTGGGGTTTTTCATGGAGCTTCAGGCGTCCTCCCCCCTGGCCCAACGAAAGCTCATCTTCGGGATGGGCGCGATCCCGGCCCGGTTTCTCCGGGATGTCGGGCCGCTCCCGGATTTTTTCCTTCCCGCCTGGATGACGCTCTTCACCTCGCTGTTCCTGCACGCGGGCTGGGTCCACCTGGGCGGCAACATGCTGTACCTCTGGATCTTCGGAAACAACGTGGAGGAATACCTGGGGCACGTGCGGTTCGCAATTTTCTATCTGCTTTCGGGCGCCGCGGCCACGTGGGCCCACATCCTGCTCAATCCGGCCTCTCAGGTGCCTTTGATCGGGGCGAGCGGCGCCATCGCGGGCGTCCTGGGCGCATATCTCCTCCTGTACCCCAGACACCAGGTTCTGTGTCTGGTGTTCCTGTTCATTTTCGTTCAGGTGATCCGGATTCCCGCGGTGTGGGTCCTGGGTTTCTGGTTTGTGATCCAACTGTTCCGCGGTACGATGTCTCTGGGCGCCGCGGCGGAGGAGGGGGTGGCGTGGTTCGCGCACATCGGGGGATTTCTTGTCGGCCTTCTCATGATTCAACTGGCAAGGAAGTTCGGTTGGAATACATACAAAAGATGGTATTAGCGCTCGGCGGGGCGGCGATCCTGCTGGCGGCCGCCTTGAGTGGAGCGCAGGACCTGGAATCTGTGGTGGACGGCGTCCAGGCCCGGTATCAGGAGACCCACTTCTTTCAGGCGCGCTTCCAGCAGACTTCCGTCCTGGCGACCCTGGGAGAGAAGCGGGAGTCCGGGGGGCGCGTCTTCGTCCGCAAGCCCGGGATGATGCGGTGGGAATACGAGACGCCGGAGCGCCAGTTCCTGGTCAGCGACGGGGTGAATTTCTGGGTCTATACGCCCCGGCAAAAACAGGTCATCGTGAGCCGGTTCGGCGAGGCCTTCCGGTCGAAAACCCCGCTCTCTTTCCTGGCGGGGACCGGAAGCATTCGGAACGAGTTTGAGGTCCGGTGGGGGGACGGCCCGCCGGGGGGAGAGGGAGAGGATCCGGCCGTCTACCGGCTCTCCCTCGTTCCCAAGGCGCCTCATCCCGGGCTGAAGGAACTTCGCCTGGACGTGCGCAGGGACGACTTTCTGATTGTCCGGAGCGCGCTGGTTGACCCGTTCGACAACATCACGGACATCCGTTTCCAGGAGATCCGGGTGGACGTGGACCTCTCGCTGGAGCTGTTCCGGTTTCAGATCCCGCGGGGGGTCGAGGTCATCGAGCCGCCGCGCGCTCCAACCGCTCCATAGTCTCCGGGCGTGACTCCCGGTTAAGGAACTCGCATTGATCACGACCATCGCAGCCGCCGTCCTGATCCTGGGCCTTCTGGTGTTCGTCCACGAGCTGGGGCACTTCCTCGCCGCGAAGCAGTTCGGCATCGGCGTCGAGAAGTTCTCGCTGGGGTTCGGCCCCAAGGTCGTCGGCAAGAAAATCGGCGAGACCGAATACCTGATCTCCGTCATCCCCCTGGGCGGCTACGTCAAGCTGATGGGGCAGGAGGTAAGCGATTTCCCCGTCGGCAAGGAGGGGCGCAAGGAAGACGGCGAGGCCGAAGGCGGCGAGCCGCCCGTGCCCCCGGAAAAGTCCTTCGCGCTCCGGCCCGTCGGGCAGCGTTTCTGGGTGGTCTTGGCGGGCCCGGTGTTCAACCTGATTTTCGCTGCCCTGGTCTTCTGGGGGGTCACCCTGTCGGGCGCTCCCTATCTGGCGCCCCTGGTTGCCAAAACCGTCCAGGGTTCCCCCGCGGAACAGGCGGGCTTCCGGCCCGGGGACGAGGTCGTGGCCATCGATGGGAAGCCGGTGAGCCGGTGGGACGATCTGGTCCAGGCCGTCCGGTCGAGCGGAGGGAAAGCCCTCGAAGTGAGGGTCCGGCGGGAGGGCGGGGAGAGGATTCTGACCGTCCGTCCCCGGGTGATGACCTCCCAGGCCCTGACGGGGGAGGAGTCCCGGCGCGTCATGATCGGGGTGCAGACGGAGGGGGTCCTCCGCCTCGGCCCTCACCCCCCGGGGCAATCACCCGACCCCATCACGGCGATGGGACGGGCGGTCGGCCAGACCTGGGACATCATCGCCCAGACGGGGCAGGCGGTGAGCCTGATCTTTCGGGGAACCGTGCCCGCGCGGGAGGCCCTGGGAGGGCCCATCCTCATCGGAGAGCGGGCCGGGTGGCACTGCCAGGCGGGGGGCGTCAATTGCGTCTTCTTCGCCGCGTTCTTGAGCATCAACCTGGCGATCCTGAACCTGCTGCCCATCCCGGTGTTGGACGGAGGGCACATTTTCTTTTATCTTATAGAGATGGTGCGAAGGCGGCCGATGAGCCTTCGGACGAGAGAGGTCGCTCAGCAGGTCGGGCTGTTCTTTATCGTCCTGCTGATGATCTACGCCTTCTACAACGATATTATGCGCTTCATCGCGCCAATGCCGTGAGGGCAACGTGGGCGGGCTGATCGAAAAAGAGCGAAAGAGCAGGCCGGTGTTTGTGGGCGGCGTCCAGGTGGGCGGGGGCGCCCCGGTCTCCGTTCAGTCCATGACGGACACCGACACCCGCGACACCCTGGCGACCATGCGGCAGATCAACCAGCTGGAAGAGGTGGGCTGCGAGATCGTCCGCGTCGCCGTGCCCGACATGGACGCGGCCAGGTGCGTCCGCACCATCAAGGCCGGGACCCACCTCCCCCTGGTGGCCGACATCCATTTCGACTACCGTCTGGCGCTGGAGGCCTTGAAGGGGGGGATTGACTGCCTGCGCATCAACCCGGGGAACATCCGCGCCTACGGGGGCGGGGAGCACAAGGTGCGGGAGATCGCCCGGGCCTGCGCGGACCTGGGCATCCCGATCCGGATCGGCGTCAACTCGGGCTCCCTCGAGGTCGAGCTGGTGGACAAGCACGGGGGCCCCATGCCCGAGGCCATGGTCGAGAGCGCCCTCCGCCACGTGGAGCTGCTGGAGAAATTCAACTTCGACAGGATCAAGATCTCCCTCAAGGCCTCCGATGTCTGGCGGACGGTGAAGGCCTACCGCCTCATCGCCGACAGGGTGGATTACCCCCTCCACCTGGGCGTCACCGAGGCGGGCGCCCACGTGACAGGGGCCGTCAAGACCACGGCTGCCTTCTCATTGCTTTTGAGCGAGGGGATCGGCGATACCATCCGGGTCTCCCTCGCCGCTAGCCCCCTGGAGGAGGTCAAGGTCGGCTACGAGATCCTCAAGGCCCTCGAGCTGCGTCACCACGGGATCAACGTGGTGGCGTGCCCGACCTGCGGGCGGATTCAGATCGACGTGGAAGACCTGGCCAACCGGCTGGAAAAAGGCCTCGCCCACATCAAATATCCGGTCACCGTGGCGGTGATGGGTTGCGAGGTCAACGGTCCCGGTGAGGCCAAGGACGCCGACATCGGCATCGCCGGCGGCAAAGGCGAGGGGATGATCTTTAAAAAGGGGCAGAAGTTCCGCAAGGTCCGGGAGGAGGACTTCTACGACGTGATCGTGGAAGAGGTGGAGCGCATGGCCGCGGAGGGGACCCTCGCCGCCCAACAGGCGTCGGGCCAGACGGAAGAAGAGCCCTGGGAACCTCCTCTCCCCGGGGGGATCAAGGTCAAGCTCCCCGTCATCCCGTAGAAGGCCCGGGGCCGGCCCCACGCGCAGACCCCGTCCACCATATCGGTGAGAATCCCCGTTCGCCCGCCTTCCTAAGAGCCCCCATGACGCAACCGACACGACCGGGAGCCCGCAGCATGCGCTATTCCCGCACGTTCCTGCCGACGCTCAAGGAAGACCCGGCCGAAGCCGAGGTCGTGAGTCACACCCTGATGGTGCGGGCCGGTCTGATCCGCCGCCTGGCGGCTGGGGTGTACAACGTCCTCCCGCTGGGTCTCCGGGTGCAGCACAAGGTGGAGGCCATCATCCGGGAGGAGATGAACCGCGCGGGCGCCCAGGAGGTCCTCCTGCCCATCCTCCTTCCGGCGGAGCTCTGGAAGGAGACCGGCCGGTGGGAAGCCTACGGCAAGGAGCTCATGCGCCTCACCGACCGCCACGACCGCGACTTCTGCCTCGGCCCCACGCACGAGGAGGTCATCACGGACATGGTCCGGCGGGACATCCGGTCCTACCGCGACCTCCCGCTCAGCCTCTACCAGATCCAGACCAAGCTCCGCGATGAGGTCCGCCCCCGCTTCGGCGTCATGCGGGGCCGGGAGTTCACGATGAAAGACGCCTACAGCTTCGACCGGAACGAGAAAGAGGCGGAGGAGAGCTACCGGCTCATGCTCGAGGCCTACGTGCGGATCTTCACCCGGTGCGGACTGAGGTTTTCCGCCGTAGAGGCCGAGTCGGGCCTGATCGGGGGCAGCTTCTCCCACGAGTTCATGGTCCACGCCGACACCGGGGAGGAGGCCATCACCGTCTGCGACGCCTGCGGGTACGCGGCGAACGTGGAGAGGACCCCCCTTTCCGAGGAGGCGGGCGCGCTCCCCCCGGATGCGGCCGCGGGGACGGACGGACACCTGGAAACGCAACCCCGAAAGGTTCACACCCCGGGCGTGACGACGGCCGAGGAGGTGGCCCGCTTCTTCGGGCGCGACCTGGCGGGATTGGCCAAAACGCTCATCTATGAGGCCGACGGGGTGCCGGTCGCCGTTCTGGTCCGGGGGGACTGCCAAGTGAACGAGACGAAGCTGCAAAGGCACCTTCGGGCGGGGGTGCTTGCCCTCGCCGGCGAAGCGACGACCGTGCGCGTCACGGGGGCCCCGGTCGGGTTCGCGGGTCCCTTCCACCTGAAGGAGCAGGTCCCCATCGTCTGCGACTACTCCGTCAAGGGGCGCAGGAACCTCGTGGTGGGGGCGAACGAGGCCGACCACCACTACCAGGGCGTGACGCCGGAGCGGGACTTCCTCGTCCGGGAATACGCCGACCTGCGATTCGCGCGGGAGGGCGACCCCTGCCCCCGTTGCGGGGGCGCCTTCCGCCTCATGCGGGGGATCGAAGTCGGCCACGTCTTCAAGCTGGGAACGAAGTACAGCCGGGCCATGTCCGCGACCTTCCTGGACGAAAAAGGGGAGGCGCAGCCGATCGTGATGGGATGCTACGGCATCGGCATCGGCCGGACCATCGCCGCCGCCATCGAGCAGAACCACGACGAGACAGGCATCATCTGGCCCGCGCCCATCGCCCCCTTCCACGCGGAAGTGATCCCCGTCAACGTGAAGGACAACTCCGTCCGAAAGGCCGCCGAGGACCTCTATGAGGCGCTGGAAGAGGCAGGTGTGGAGGCCCTTCTGGATGACCGGGACGAGCGGCCCGGGGTGAAATTCAAGGACGCGGACCTGATCGGGATCCCCTTCCACGTCATCGTGGGCCCCCGGAACCTGATGGAAGGGAAGGTGGAACTGAAACACCGCCTGGGCGGGCGGAAGGAGTTGCTCGATCTCGGGCGGGCGGCCGAGACCGTCCGCGGCCTGGTGGCGGAGGCCCTGTCTGCTTCCCGGCCGGCGGGGGAAGGAGTCCCCTCGCCGCAGGGCCGCTGACATTCGCCCGCGGCATTTCCGGGACCGCTGAAAATTTCCTTGAATTTTTGTGCGCGGGTGCTACATTAGGGGTAACTTGATTGCCTGCGAAAGAGTGGGTGCGAGTCCCACTCTTTTTTTTGACTTGGAGGTCTCTGCTTGCTCGCCCGGGAGCTGAGAGGCCGGCTGTGGCCCATGGTAGAGCCCGTTGTGGAGGATGAAGGGCTGGAGCTGGTCGAGGTCGAGTTCGTCCGCCAAGGCGGGAGCTGGGTTCTCCGCATCTACATGGACAAGCCCGGCGGGGTCGGCCTGGGCGATTGTGAGCGCGTGAGCCGCCGGCTCAGTCCCGTTCTGGACGTGGAGGACCTGATCCCCCACCGATACGTTTTGGAGGTATCCTCCCCCGGCATTCCGCGACCCCTTCGGCTGGCGAGGGACTTCGACCGCTTTTCCGGGCGGAGGGCCCGGATCGAGCTGGCGGTCCCCTCGGGTGGGCGGAGCCGCTTCGAGGGCGAGCTGGCGGGGGTTTCCGGGGGAGAAGACCCCGAGGTGGCGCTGAAGCTGGGAGAAGGGCAGGTGGTCCGCCTCCGGCTGGCGGACGTCAAGCGCGCGCGCCTCGAAGAGCAGATCCAGATGAAGCGCCTGTGACCCCCAAGGCCGCAGGGAGATGACCGTCAGCGGGAGAGGAAGTCGGTGAACCAGGAGCTGATGCTCGTTTTAAACCAGATCCAGCGGGAGAAGGGCATCGACCAGGAGGTCCTCATCGAGGCCGTGAAGTTGGCGGTGGTGTCGGCCTCCCGGAAGTACTACGGCGCGACGGCCGACATCGAAGCCACCTTCAATCCCGCCGACGGCTCGATGGAGCTCTACTGCCGCAAGACCGCGGTGGACGAGGTGGTCGACGCAGAGCTGGAAATCTCCCTGGAGGAAGCCGCCGCCTACAAGGAAAACCCGGTCGCCGGGGACGTCATCAGCATCCGCATCCCCTACGAGGGATTCGGCCGCATCGCCGCCCAGACGGCCAAGCAGGTCATCCTCCAGCGCGTCCGCGAGGGCGAGCGGGACATGATCTACAACGAGTACAAGGACCGCGAGGGCGAGCTGATCAACGGCACGGTGTCCCGGGTGGAGAAGGGGACCGTCTATGTGGACATGGGCAAGGGCGAAGGCATCCTGCCCCGGAGGGAGCAGGTGTTCCGGGAGGTCTACCGGCGCAACGACCGGATCCGGGCCTATCTCCTGGAGGTGCGCCAGTCGGCCCGGGGTCCCCAGATCATCCTTTCGCGGACCCACCCGGGCTTGGTGATCCGGCTGTTCGAAATCGAGGTGCCGGAGATCTACGAGGGAATCGTGGAGGTCAAGGCGGCTGTCCGGGAGCCCAGCGGAAGGACCAAAATCGCGGTGGTCTCTCACGACCGGGACGTGGACCCCGTCGGCGCCTGCGTCGGCATGCGGGGCTCCCGCGTGCAGGCCATCGTCCAGGAGCTCCGCGGGGAAAAGATCGACATCATCCCGTGGTCGGACGACACTCAGGTCCTGGCCGCGAACGCCCTGAGCCCCGCCAAGATCTCCCGGATCATCCTGAAAGAGGCGGAGAACTCGATGACGGTCGTTGCTCCGGACGATCAGTTGTCCTTGGCCATCGGCAAGGGAGGCCAGAACGTGCGGCTGGCCGCCAAGCTGGTCAAGTGGAGAATCGACATCAAGGGCGAATCTGAATACCAGGCCGAGCAGGTGGCCAAGGCCTCCTTGGTCCTCTCGGGCGGAAAGGAGCGCAAGGCGACGCCCCTGTCGGAGCTGGAGGGCCTCGGCCCGAGAACGGCGGAGCTTCTGGAATCGCACGGCATTCCCAGCATCGAGAGGCTGGCGGAGACCTCCGTCGAGACGATGGTCGCGATTCCGGGGGTCGGAGAGAAAAGCGCCGAGGCCCTTATCCAGCGGGCTTCCGACTTCCTGAAAGAGCGAGAGAAGGCCGGCGGGGAGAAGGCGCCCGAGCCGGGATCGGACAGGCCGGAATCTTCCGGGGAGGAGAGTTCCGAGGGCGGGCGCGTCGCGACCGAGGACGCGCAGGCCCAGATGGAATCCGTCGAGGTCCCCACAGAAGAGGCGGAAGAGCCGGAGGCGACGGACTCCGAAGAGGCGGTCTCCGTCCCTGTCGAACCCGCCGGCGAGTCGCCCGAAGTCGGACCGAGGCGGGAAGAGGCCGAGACCTCCGAGGCGGAGGGAACGGCTTCTTCCGAACCCGCGGAGAAAGAGGTATGAGTGACCGCGGGCGCACCGGAACGCACCGTTTTCCCTTGATTTTTATGCCGGGGCGAAAGCGATGGCTGTGATATAATTTCCGGCGCATTTGATTGCGTTTCGAAGTGGATGGAGCGACCGATGGCGGGAGTGAAGATTTACGAGCTGGCCCGGAAAGTCGGGATGCCAAGCAAGGAATTGGCAGCCTGGGCGAAAGAAGCGGGCTTCTCCGTCAAGACGCACATGAGCGCGGTGGATGAAGAGACGGCGGAGAAAATCCTGACAGGGCTGGAAAAAGCCGGCCGCCCCGCCACCCGGGAAACCGACGGCTCCAAGACGGCCGAAGCGAAAAAAGAAAAGCCCAAGGCGGCGGCCGCGGTCAAGGAACCGAAGACCCCGAGCGGAGCCGAAACGAAAGCGACTCCGCGCCGCACCCCAAAGGAGAAGCCGAAGGCCCCGCCGGCTAAGGATGAGGACCGCCGGGAAGCCATCGACGAGCTTGAGGCGCTGGAAAAGCAGCTGGAAACCCAGGAGAAGACCAAAGCGCCAAAGGCTCCGCAAGCAAAGGTCACCCCCGTTCGAGAGGCTGCCGGGAAGCCTCCGGGAAAGGCGCCCGCCAAAAGGGAAGGGGCGGCCCCCGAGGCGCCGGCCGTCTCTGAAGCGAAGCCGGAGGTCGCAAAGCCGCAGCCGAGGGCCGAAGAAAAGGCCGTGACGCCTCCTTCCGAGGAGAAAGAGCCGGCCGAGGCACAGGGCGCCCTAGTTCCCGCCGCGGGACGGAGACTGCGCCTCCCCGAAGCCCAGACGGTCAAGGAGCTGGCTGAGCTCTTCGAGACGACCACCGCCGACCTGTTGATGAAGCTGATGGGCATGGGAATTCTTTCCAACGTCAACGCCCTGGTGGACGACCACGTGGCGGCGGAGTTGGCGCGTCAGTATGGATTCGAGCCGGAGGCGATCGAGGAGGGCGAGGAGGAGGAAGTCCTGGAGGAAGAGCGGGAGGAGGACCTCCTCCCGCGGCCGCCGGTGGTGACGGTGATGGGCCACGTGGACCACGGCAAAACCTCCTTGCTGGACGCGATCCGCAAGACCAACGTCACCCAGACCGAAGCCGGGAGCATCACCCAGCACATCGGGGCGTATCAGGTCACCGTGGAGCACGGGACCATCGTCTTTCTGGACACCCCCGGCCACGAGGCCTTCACCGCCATGCGGGCCCGGGGGGCGAAGGTCACGGACATCGTCGTCCTGGTGGTAGCGGCCAACGACGGCGTGATGCCCCAGACCCGCGAGGCCATCGCCCACGCCCGGGCGGCGGACGTGCCCCTCGTCGTCGCCGTCAACAAGATCGACCTCCCCAACGCCAACCCCGAGAAAGTCAGGCGGGAGCTGAGCGAGTTCGGCCTGATCCCGGAAGCGTGGGGCGGGGAGACCATTTTCGTGGACATCTCGGCCAAGCAGCGGGTCAACATCGACGCCCTGCTCGAAATGATCCTTCTCCAGGCCGAAATCATGGAACTCAAGGCCAACCCGAACCGGCGGGCCCGGTGCGTCGTCATCGAGGCCGAGCTGGACAAAGGCCGCGGCCCGGTGGCGCGGGTCCTGGTCCAGCAGGGCACCCTGCGACAGGGGGATCCCTTTGTGGTGGGCTCTTACTCCGGAAGGGCGCGGGCCCTCATCAACGACGCGGGCCGCAAGGTCGGTTCCGCCGGCCCGTCGATGCCCGTGGAGGTCTTGGGCCTCTCCGGCGTCCCCCAGGCCGGCGACGTGCTGACGGTGATGGAGGACGAGCGCAAGGCCCGGCAGGTCGCCACGCAGCGCATGCAGCGCCAGCGCCAGCAGGAGCGGGCCAAGTCCGCGCGGGTCACCTTGGAGGACCTGTACCGCAGCGTCCAGGAGGGCGCGATCAAAGAGCTGGCCATCGTCCTCAAGGCGGACACCCAGGGCTCCATCGGGGCCCTGCAGGACGCGCTGGAGAAGCTCAGCGGCAGCGAGGTTCGCGTGCGGGTCATTCACAGCTCCGCCGGCGGGATCACCGAAACCGACGTCATGCTGGCCTCCGCCTCCAACGCCATCATCGTCGGCTTCCACGTCCGCCCCACCCCGCAGGCGTCGACCGTCGCCCAGCGCGAGGAGGTGGACATCCGCCTCTACAACATCATCTACGACGCCATCAAGGAGGTCCGCTCCGCCATGAGCGGGCTGCTCGAGCCGACCAAGCGGGAGGTGACCCTCGGCCGGGCGGAGGTTCGGGAGGTCTTTCACATTCCCAAGGTGGGGTCGGTGGCGGGCTGCTACGTCCTGGACGGGGTCGTCCAACGCAACGCGCTGGCCCGCGTGATCCGGGACAACATCGTCATCTACGAAGGAAAGATCGGCTCCCTGCGCCGCTTCAAGGAGGACGTCGCGGAGGTCGGCAACGGGTACGAGTGCGGGATCGGAATCGAAAACTTCCAGGACGTCAAGCAGGGCGACATCATCGAGCCCTACATCCTGGAAATGGTGGAGCGGACGCTGTAAATTTGATGGTGGTCGGCGCTTGCGCCATCGAGCTTCGGTTGCACGGGAACCGATCCCTCAAGGGGAAGCGGCAGGTGCTTCGCAGCGTGAAGGATCGCCTGCGGAACCGCTTCAACGTTTCCATCGCAGAGGTGGATTATCAGGACAAGTGGCAGCGCACGGTCATCGGGTTGGCCGCCGTGGGCAATGAGCGCGGCCAGGTCTCGCGCATCTTGGAGGAAGCCATCTCCGCGGTGGACGCCATGGGGTTGGCCGAGATCGTGGACACGCAGATCGAGATTTTCTGAATGCCGAGCCCGCTTCCTTATCAACGCGCCGATCGGGTGGGCGACCAGATCCGCAGGGAACTCGCCTCGCTCCTGCGGACGGACGTCAAAGACCCGCGGATTGGGTTTGTGTCCGTGACGGAAGTTTCCGTGAGTCCGGACCTCCGACAGGCAAAAGTGTACGTGAGCGTGTACGGAACCGTCGAAGAACAGGCGAACGCCTTGAAGGGTCTTCAGAGCGCGTCCGGTTTTGTGCGGACGCTTCTGGCCCGCAACCTCCGCTTGAAACGGATTCCGGAGCTGCTCTTTCTCCTGGACGATTCCATCGCGCGTGGCGCCCGAATCAATGCCGCTCTTGCAAGCCTCAAAAGTTAAGCAGGCCCCCGAAAGCTCCAGTCGGGGGCAGGCCGAAAACCGCCAGGTCCAAGGGTTTTTGAACGTCTACAAGACGCCCGGGCCGACCTCGCACGACGTGGTGGCGAGGCTCCGCAAGGTCCTGCCCGGCCTGCGCGTGGGGCACGGCGGAACGCTGGACCCGGCGGCGGAAGGCGTCCTGCCCGTTTGCCTGGGCACTGCGACCAAGTACTTCGAATATCTCCTGGAGTCGCGCAAGACCTACCTCGCCACGGTCCGCCTCGGCATCATCACCGACACCCAGGATCGGGACGGGGAGGTGATCGAGGAGAGGCCCGTCGGGCCCATCGACCCGGAGGCCTTCAAGAGCGTCCTCTCCCGGTTCCAGGGCGAGGTCGCCCAGCTCCCCCCCATGTACTCCGCGCGCCGCCATCAGGGCAAACGCCTGTACGAGCTGGCCCGGGCCGGGGTCGAGGTGGAGCGTTCCATTCAGAAGGGAAGGGTCTACCGAATCCAACTCCTGTCCATCGAGGGGCCCGAGGTGAGCTTCGAGGTGGAGTGCGGGCGGGGCACTTACGTCCGGACCCTCTGCCACGACCTCGGCCTGCAGTGGGGGACGGGAGGACACCTGTGCCGGCTGACCCGCAAGGCGGTGGGGGTCTTCCGGGCGGAAGACGCCGTCCCGGTAGAGGAGGCCGAGGAGCGGATCCGGGCCGGAAAGCTGAGAGACCTCCTGATTTCGGTGGCGGAGGCCCTGGCCTTTCTTCCCGGCGTGCAACTCATCCGCGCTCCATCGGGGGGTCTCCGGCGGGGGCTCTGGATCTTCGAGGGTGTTTTTGTCCGCCACATCCCGGAGGGTCCACCCGGCAGCCACGTCCGGCTGCTCGATCGCGCGGGCCAGACGGTGGCCCTGGCGCGGATCGTGCCGGGGGACCCGGTCCGGCTCCAGGTGAGAAAGAGCGTCGCCCCCCGGACGGGGGTCGCGGAATGAAACCGCAGGGCCATTTGACCGAGGGAACAACGGGATGAGAACCAAGGAACAGAAAGAAGGCACCATTCAGGGTTATCGCCTGCACGAGAAAGACACCGGATCGCCGGAGGTGCAGGTCGCGCTCTTGAGCGGCCGCATCGACTACCTGACCGAGCACATGAAAGTCCACAAAAAGGATTTCAACACCCGCCGGGGCCTGCTGAAGATGGTCGGCCAGCGAAGGCGGCTTCTGGATTATCTCAAAGAGAAAGACATCGACCGGTACCGCAACCTGATCCAAAGGCTCAACATCCGCCGGTGACCGGTCACGGAGGAACACCTGCATGTATCACAAGATCGAGGAAGAGATCGGGGAAAGAACGCTGACCCTCGAGACCGGCGAGATGGCCAAACAGGCCGACGGCGCAGTGGTCATCACGTACGGCGAATCCATGGTCTTGGCGACCGTCGTGGCCGCCGGCGTCCGCGAGGGAATCGACTTCTTCCCCCTCACGGTCGAGTACCGCGAGAAGTTCTTCGCCGGGGGCAGGATCCCCGGGGGCTTCTTCAAGCGCGAGGGACGCCCGAACGAAAAGGAGATTCTGACCAGCCGGCTGATCGACCGCCCCATCCGGCCGCTCTTTCCCGACGGATTCAAGGAAGAGGTCCAGATCATCGTCAACACCCTGTCCCACGACGGGAAGAACGACACGGACATCCTCTCCATCATCGGTTCCTCGGCGGCCCTCATGATCTCGGACGTCCCCTTCCGCGGGCCCCTCGGCGCGGTCCGCGTGGGCCACGTGGACGGGCGGTTCATCATCAACCCGACGTATGAAGAGCTGGAGGCCAGTGACCTGAACGTCGTCCTCGCCGGACGGGAGGACTCCATCGTCATGGTCGAGGGCGGGGGGGAGCAAGTCTCCGAAGAGGTCATGACCCAGGCCTTCGAGGAGGGCCAGCGGGTCATTCAGGCCCTTGTCCGGATGCAAAAGGAGTTTCAGAGGGCCGTGGGCCGGCCGGAACGCGCCTTCCAAGTCCCCGTCCAGGACGAGGCGTTCGGACGGCAGGTGCGCGAATGGCTCGGCGACCGGCTGCGGGAGGCCATCCTGATCTCCGAGAAGCAGCAGCGGCAAAGCGCCGTGGACGCCCTCCGCCGGGAAGCGGCCGAGCGGTTCGGGGGCGAGGAGGAAGTCCTCCGGAAGAAGGTCGCGGCCGAGTTCGACCGGCTGGAGTACGACGAAGTCCGCCGCTTGATCGTCGAAAAGGAAATCCGGGCCGACGGGCGGGACCTGACCACGGTGCGGCCCATCTCCGGACGGGTGTCGGTCTTGCCGCGGGCCCACGGCTCGTCCCTCTTCACGCGCGGAGAGACGCAGGCCCTGGTGACGGCGACGCTGGGGACGGCGGAGGACGAGCAGCAGCTCGACACCCTGGAGAGCCGAGACCGCAAGACCTTTCTCCTTCACTACAACTTCCCGCCCTTCTGCACGGGAGAGGTCAAACCCATCCGCGGAACCGGACGGAGGGAGGTCGGCCACGGCGCCTTGGCCGAGCGGGCCATCCGGCCCGTCCTGCCCGACCACGACGCCTTCCCCTACACCATCCGGGTCGTGTCGGAAATCCTGGAATCGAACGGCTCCTCCTCGATGGCGACCGTTTGCGGGAGCAGCCTGTCGCTCATGGACGCCGGTGTCCCCATCCGGGCGGCCGTCGCCGGAATCGCCATGGGTCTCATCATGGAGCAGGGGCGCCCCTACATCCTGACGGACATCCTGGGGCTGGAAGACCACCTGGGGGACATGGACTTCAAGGTGGCCGGGACCCGCGACGGCATCACGTCCATTCAGATGGACATCAAAGTCCAAGGGCTGTCGATGGACGTCATGAAGGTCGCCCTCCTCCAGGCCCGGGAGGCGAGGCTGCACGTCCTCGACAAGATGGACGCCATCCTCAGCGAGCCGCGCAAGGAGCTGTCGGTCCACGCGCCGCGCATCTTCACCCTGAAGGTCCGGCCCGATAAGGTGCGGGACGTGATCGGTCCGGGGGGCAAGGTGGTCCGCGGAATCATCGAGAAGACCGGGGTCCGCATCGACATCAACGACGACGGAACCATCTTCGTGGCTTCGGTCGATGAACCTTCGGCCAAGGCCGCCATCGCCATGATCAAAGACCTGACGCAGGAAGCGGAGATCGGCAAGGTGTACCGCGGGATCGTCAAGAAGATCATGGATTTCGGCGCCTTCGTCGAGATCTTCCCGGGCACCGACGGCCTGGTCCACATCTCCCAACTCGCCAACACCCGCGTCCGGAACGTCACGGACGTTGTCAAGGAGGGGGACGAGGTCATGGTGAAGGTCCTGGAGATCGATGGCCAGGGCCGAATCCGCCTCAGCCGAAAGGAGGCCCTCCCGGACGCGGTGTCGGAGAAAGCCTGAGCCGCGCCCGCCTTCCGGCGCCTTGCACGGCCGGCGGAAGAGGTCACAGACCTCAAGTGGATGGAGGC
Source organism: Candidatus Tectimicrobiota bacterium (assembly GCA_016190025.1). The sequence goes on along the minus strand of JACPRG010000050.1, from coordinate 7,901 downwards.
CAACGCCTCATCCACTTTTTTTACGCCCGAAACCGGACTCCCCCCGATCCCCTGCGGGTTGCAAGACCCGCTCGAAAGATTTGATAATAGGGTGGCTGCCAGTTCGGGCCCAGGAAGGGGTTTGTGGCGGATGAGACAGGGAAAGAAGGACGGCACCCCCGGGGAGGGGCCATTCCGCGCAGCGGACCGTCCCAGTCCCGCGGAAGGGAGGCGGGCGATCAGCCGCAGGCTTCGCCGGCGACCGGCTCCGGCGGCGGGGCGGAAACTGCGCCGCCGGGCCCGGCTCGCGGGCTTGGCCGGCGGGCTGTCTCTTCTGTTGAGCCTTTTCGCGCCTCCGTCATGGGGCCAGGGTGGCGGATCGGCCCTCCAGCTCATGTTTCGCGGCCAGGCGCTGAACAATCAGGGCCGCCACGAGGAGGCCGTGAAAGTCCTGGAGCGCGCCGTCGCCCTCAATCCCGAAAGCATTTTCGCTCGCAGTCAGCTCGGGCTCGCCTTCGCCAAGCTGAACCGCACGGCCGACGCCCTGGCGCAATTCCGCGAAGTCCTCCGGCGGGACCCGGAAGATTTCTTCGCGCGCGCCTGGACGGGCATCCTCCGCCAGAACCCCCTCGACCGCCTGCAGCCGGCCGCCCCCAAGGCCCTCTCTCCCCAGGAGCGGTTGGCCCTCGCCGAAGAGAGTCGGATGCTCTCGCGGCTTTCGGGCGAGGAGGGCGGGCTGAAGCTTCAGATCCGCCGGGTGGTCATCGATCCGGGCCACGGGGGATGGGACACCGGCGCCGTCGGCCCGACGGGGTACACCGAAAAGGAGGCGACGCTCGACATCTCGAAGTCCCTGGCGGACCTGCTGGAAAAGCGGGAAGGCATGAAGGCCTTCCTGACCCGCCGCGGGGATTACTATCTCCCCCTGTCCGAGCGCACGACCATCGCCAACCAGTACCGGGCGGACATTTTCGTCAGCGTCCACATCAACTCCAACGCGAATCCGAGCGCCAACGGCACGCAGACCTTTTTCTCGTCGGAGAAGGCGTCGAGCCAGGAGGCCGCGCGGGTGGCGGCGCTGGAAAACGCCGTGGCCAAGGACGAAGAGGAATTCCGCAAACGGCCCGGCTTCGTGGACATCGAGGACATCCTGTTCCGCTTCGAGCGCCAGCTGTACTGGTCGGACGGCGAGAAGCTCGCCCGCTCCCTCCAGGGCGGGCTGGAGCGCGCGCTGCCGCTGAAGGACCGGGGGATCGCCTCGGCCAACTTCTTCGTGCTGAGAAACGCCCGCATGCCCGCCGTCCTGGTGGAGGTGTCGTTCATCTCGAACCCCCGAGAGGAGGCCCTGCTCAAGACCGGCGGCTTCCGCGCGCGGGTGGCGGAGACCCTGCTCCAGCAAATCCTCGGCCACCGCCGATGAGAGGCCCGATGGGACGCCGACGGATCGCGAGGCTCGGTTCCGCCTTTCTTCTCGCGGCGGCTTGCATGGGGGCCGCGGCACCGGGAGCCTTTGCACAGACGGAGAACCTGGTCTTCGAAGCGGTCCGGGAGCACGAGCGGGGAAACCTGGACCAGGCCCTCGCACTGCTTCGGCGGGCGGTCTCCTCGAACCCCGAGCACCGGTTCGCCGCGTACGCCCGGAACCAGATCGCGCTCATCCTGGCCAAAAAGGGCGAAATCCCCCAAGCGCTCGAGGCCTTCCAGGAAGTCCACCGGCTCGACCCGAAGAATACGTTTGCGCGACTTTGGATGGGCATCCTCCAGCTCAAGCAGGGAAAGCTGGACAAGGCGTTCTCCGAATTCCAGGAGGTGGTCCGCGTCGACCCCCAGAACGCCGACGCGTACTACTACCTGGGCGCCATCTACAACTTCCGCCGCAACCGGCGGGCCGCCATCGAGTTCTTGAAAAAGGCGAGAGACGCCGGCTCCGACGACCCGGACACCCATTTCCGGCTGGCCCAGGCCTTTCACAACGCCGACATGATGGAAAACGCGCTCCTGGAATACCAACGGACGCTGGACCTCAACCCGCGCCACACAAAGGCGATGAATTCCATGGGCTGGATATATTACAATCGCGGGGAGATGGACCGGGCCGTGGAGCTCTGGCAAGGGGTGCGCAAGCTGAATCCGAAAGACCGGGAGGCCGGGTTCAACCTGGCCAAGGCGTTCAACGATCTTGCGTGGAAGCACCACCAGGCCGGGCGGCGGGAGGAGGCGCGCAAGTACTGGCGGAAGACCCTGGAGGTGGACCCCGAAAACAAGGCGGCCAAGTGGAATCTGAGCCACTTGTGATCCTCGGTGGAAATCCGCAAAATCGCCGATGCGAGTGGGATGGGGCGAGACCCCAGTCGCCCCCCGCGCGGCGGCGTGGATTGAAACATCAGACCTGGGCACCCAGAAGGGGGACCATCGAATGTGCGGAAATCGCAAGGCCTGGATAGTCGTCGCAGGAATGGGACTCGCGCTCCTGTTGCCGAGGCCGAGCCGGGCGCAGGCCCCCGCTTGGGTTCAGCAGGAGCGTCAATCGCGTCTCCGCCAGGAGGCCCCCATCGAGGTGGATGGACGGCCTCGGGGAACCCGGGTTGTCGACTGGAGCAGCGGGTATATTCAGGTCACCACCCGCGCCACCGCCGACCCGGGCATGTGCGTCAACATCTTCCAGTGCCGGAGCCTCGCGGAGCGGGCCGCGAGGACCCTGGCCTATGCCGAGCTCGCCAGAATCGTGGAGGGCGTCAACGTGGACGCCATGACGGTCTTGCGGGAAGAGATAGTCAAGGTCTCGGCCGTCCGGACCTTCGTGAGAGGCTTCATCCGGGGCGCCCGCACCATCGGCCCGACGAAGTTCGAGGAGATTCCCGGCACCAAAGACGTCCAGGCGGAAGTGACGATGGGACTCCTGATTCAGGGAGGCCTGTCCCGCGGGATCCTCCAGATGGAGTATGAGAAAGCGCCCCCGCCCCCTCAGCAGGTCTATCAGCCGAAGTCGTTCACTGTGGAACTGCCGCCTCCCCCCGCGCCCCTGGCCGCGCCCCCTCCGCCTCCTCCGGCTCCCAAGGCTGAGGAACCCTCCCAGCCCGCTCCAGCGGCTCCCCAGGCGGCGGCTCCCGGGTCGCCGGCGGTCACCCCTCCGCCGCCGCAACCCGAATCCCCGCCTCCGGGCGTTTACTCGGGCCTGATCGTCGACGCCACAGGGTTGGGGGCGGAGCCCGCGACCGTCGCGAAGCTGCGGACGCCGGACTTGAAAATCCTCTACGGGCCGTCTCTGGTGGATCGGGAGGTGGCGCTGAATTTCGGCCTGAGCGGATACGCCGAGAGCCCCGAGGACGCCCAGCGGGACCATCAGTCTCGCATCGGCCCAAGCCCTCTCCTCGTGAAAGGGATCAAGACGTACGGCGACCGGCACGCCGACATCGTCGTGAGCGAGGAAGACAGCCAGAAAGTCGCCCTGGCCGATCTGAAAGGCAAGTTTCTCCGCAAGGCCAAGATCGTCATTGTCATCAAATGAGGAGCCGCGCCAGAGAATGAGGCCGAGATCGCGTCGTTCTTGGGGTTGGGGAGGGGGACCGCTGCGCTTTTGCGCGCTCGCCGCGGCCCTGTGGCTTCTGGGCGCGGCCGGGGCGGCTCGCGCCCAATCGGAACGGACGGTTTCCGTCCGGGCGGAGGGCTTCGGGACCATCATCGATGGCGACGAGGCCCAGGCCCGAAGCCGCGCCGAAGCGGACGCCCGCGTGCGCGCGCTGGAGAAGGCCGTCGGGGTCCACGTCGAATCGCAGACCCTTGTGAAAAATGAGCTCCTCCTCGATTCGGCCGTGCGGGACAAGACCGCCGGGTTCATTCAAAATTACCGGGTTCTCTCCCACGGGAAGGCCGACGCGGGGACGTACCGCGTGCAGATCGAGGCCTGGATCGTCCCGGAAACCTTCAAAGGGAAGCTCGCGAGCCTCCTCAGCAACGCCTCGGTCATCGTCCGGATCCCGGAGAAGATCTGCGGCCGAGACGTGGAAGGGCCCGTCATCGAGAACGAGGTCATCTCCGCCCTGACGAGCGAGGGTTTCCGCGTCCTGGACCGGGAGCAGGCCAAGCAGATCAAAGACCGGGACGTGACGCTCATGGCCCAGAAGGGGGACCGCGAGGCCGTCGCCCGGACGGCCCTGCGGTTCCTCTCCAACCTCATCGTGACCGGCGTCGTCGACGTGCGGCACGGCCAGGAGAACTTCGGCATCTACACCAACCGGACGACTGGCAACCTCCGGGTATTGGAAGCCGACACGGCCAACATCCTGGCCAACACGCGGCTCCCCATGAGGGTCCCCGGCGCGGCGGGGCTGAACTGCGAGGACGCGGGGGGGAAGGTCGTCGACAGGCTGGCCCCCCAGATGGCGAAGTTCGTCGTGGAAAAGCTGAGCGAGCACCTGCGCAAGAACCGGCGGAGGGTCGCCGTCGAGGTGAACGGCCTGAAATCCGGCCAGGAGTTTCAGCGGCTTCAATTCCTCGTGAAGGAAATGGCCTGGGTGACGGAGGTGACGCCCGTGAGCTATCAGAACCAGGTCGGCCGGCTGACCCTCATGTACCCGGAGAAGACCGTGTATCTCGCCACCAGTCTGAATCGCCGACCCGAGTACGAGCTGGTGTCCTTCGACTACGGCACGATCCTCTTGAAAACGAAGCGTTGACCTCGGTGCGTCCTCCTTTCTCCCCCCATTTCCGTCTCCAGGCCCTGAGGTTTCGCCGGGCGGGTTTCGTCCTCGGTCTCGGCCTGGCTTTCATCTCCCTCCTTCCCCCGCGGGGATTCGCCCCCGCCCAGCCGAGGCCGGATGAAGCCGGGGCGGAGACCATCCGGGAGGCCCTGGCATTCCTCGATGCCGGGCGGTACTTGGAGGCTGCGGGCCTGTTGAAGGAGCTGGCCGAGACGGCGGCCCGGGACGAGATCCGGGCGCGCGCGCAAAAGCTCTCGGGCGACGTCCTCAGCTACTGGCTGGAAAAGGGGCCGGAGGGCCTTCGGGCCTATGGGGCGGCCCTGCGGGGCCCCCTGGGACCGGACGACCGGGCGGCGGCCCTCTTCAACGTGGGGATGCTCTCCTACGAGAGCCAGAAGTACCGGGACGTGGTGGAGGCGCTGGAAGCCTACCTCCGGGAATTTCCCCAGGGCGCTCGGGCGCCCACGGCCCGCTTCATCCTGCGGCGGGCGCGTCAAAGGGCCGCGGCCCCGCCGGTCGTCGTCCCGCCGCCCCCCAAGGCCGAACCCTCCCCGGCGGCGCCGGCGGAGGCCCCCGGCCCCGAGCCGCAAATCCGGGTCAGGCTCCTCGCGGGAGAGCGGTCCGTGACGATCAGCTCGGACGCGGGCCTGAGGATCCGCCTCCCGGGCGGGGAAGGGGAGATGGAGGCCGAGTCCGCGCAGGTGGAGGCCCGCTCCGGGCGCTTGGCGGTCGCGGGCCGATGGGCCCGGGAGGGCGCGGCCGAAGCCGCTTCCCCGGGCGGCGTCCTGCGGCTCAACAAGCACTCTTACCGGGGGCGGCTTCAGATCCGCGCGGAAGGGGAGGGCCTCTTGGTGATCAACGAGCTGGGGCTCGAGGACTACCTCCGGGCGGTCGTGTCCAAGGAGATGATCCCGAGCTGGCCCCTGGACGCCCTGAAGGCCCAGGCGGTGGCGGCGAGGACCTACGCCCTCTATCAGATGGACAAGCGCCGGGAGTATCCCTTCGACGTGGACGCAACGGTTCTCTCCCAGGTCTATGGGGGCCTGGCGGCCGAGCGGCTGGCGACCAATCGGGCGGTAGAGGAGACGCGCGGGCAGGTCCTCCGCAAAGGGGGCCGGTACGTCCTGGCCTACTTTCACGCCAACAGCGGAGGCTTCACCGAGGACGCGGGAAACGTGTGGGGGGTGAGCCTGCCCTACCTCCAGGCGGTGGAAGACCCCTACAGCTCCCGGACCAATAGCGCCTGGAATTACGGCCTGTCCCTGGCCGAGCTTTCGACGCGTCTCGCCCAGGGGGGGGTCCGGCTGGGCCGAATCGATCAGGTCATGCTTCTCGACCGGTCCAGCTCGGGGCGGATCACCGCGTTGCGCGTCGCAGGGACCGGGGGGAACGCAAGGCTCTCGGGCAACCGGTTCCGCATGGGCGTGGGGGCCGGCCGGATGCGGAGCACGCTGGCGCAGGTCAACGTGAGAGGGGACCGGCTGGAGATGAGCGGGCGGGGTTCGGGCCACGGCGTCGGGATGAGCCAGTGGGGGGCCAAGGTGATGGCCGAGAGGGGGATGAGCTACCGGGAGATCCTGGCCTTTTATTACCCCGGAACGCTTCTGGCCGCCCGCTGAGCCTTTCTCATCTCCCTTGCTCGCTCCTTCAGAGCAGCCCCGAAGCGTCTCATCCACATCAAACTGACCTACTACGGAAAGGGGAGGGGAGGACCTTCTCGCTTCCATGGTATATAATCTGCCTTTGGCTCGGTTTCCCAAAGGAGCGGGACCTCATTGATTGACCTGCACACGCACTCGTTCCTGAGCGACGGGGAGCTCATCCCCTCGGAGCTCCTCCGCCGGGCGGAGCACAAGGGAATCGAGGCGCTGGCCATCACCGATCACGTGGACGCCTCCAACGTGGACTTCGTCGTCCCCCGGCTGGTGGAGGCGTGCCGGGCCTGCGCGCCGCACATGGCGATCCGGCCGCTCCCCGGGGCGGAGATCACCCACGCGCCGCCCGCGACCATCGCCAGGCTGGCGGAACGGGCTCGGGAGCTGGGCGCGGCCATCGTCATCGTGCACGGCGAGACGCCGGCCGAACCCGTGCGCCCCGGGACGAACCGGGCCGCCCTGGACGCCCCCATCGACTTCCTTGCTCACCCGGGGCTCATCACGCCCGAGGAGGTGGCGCTGGCCCGGGAGCGGGGGATCGCCCTGGAGATCACCGCTCGCAAGGGACACAACATCGCCAACGGTCACGTCGCCCGCCTCGCCCTGGAGATCGGGGCGGAGCTCGTGTTGAACACGGACGCCCACGCCCCCGGGGACCTCATCGGCGACGATATGGCCCGGACGGTTCTCCTGGGGGCCGGCGTTCCCGAGGACCGCCTCGAATCCGTCTTCCGGAAAATGAGGGCACTCGCGCGAGAGGCGGGCGGCGCCCTGCGTCCCTCTTGAGCGGGACAGAGCCCGCGACCTTCAAGGAAAGTCATGGCGAAGCAAACGCCCAAAATCGACCGCCACAAGCTGAAAGCGCCCGACGAGTTCATCACCTTCACCGCCAAGGCCTGGGAGTACGTCCGGACCCACAGGAATCTTGTGGCCTCGGCGGCTGGCGGCGTTCTTCTGATTCTCATTCTGGTTCAAGGGTATCGGATCTACCGGTCGGGGCAGGAGGAGCACGCCGCCTCGCTGGCCACGGAAGCCATCGAGAGCTTTGAAAAAGACCCGAGCCAAACAGCCCCCTTCGAGCGGATTCTGAGGGATTTCCCGGGGTCCCGGGGCGCGCGCCTGGCCCGGCTTTATCTGGGTCACGCCCTTTACAGAAAGGGGGAGGCCGAGAAGGCGCGCGAGGTGTACGGCTCCCTCGTCGAGGATTCCTCCACGCCCGAGCCGATTCGTTCCCTCGCCACCCTTGGAAACGGATACGCCCTGGTGGCCTTGAAAAGGTGCGAGGAGGCCGCCTCTGTTTTCGGGAGGCTGCCGGCCTCATCCGGCCTCCTGACGCAGCAGGAGGCTTTTCTGGCCGTCGGGCGCTGCTATGAGATCAAAGGCGACAACAAGGCCGCCCTGGCGCGCTATGAGGAATTCGCCGGGAAATTCCCCCAATCGCCCTATCTGACCGACGCTCTCCGGTTGAAAATCAACGCCCTCAAGGGCAAGGCGGGCTCCGCCGGGCGTTGAGCGGGCATTTTGGGTGATGGAAGAAAAAGAATCCCGCACATGTCATTCTGAGCGC
>JACPRG010000045.1 GCA_016190025.1 Candidatus Tectimicrobiota bacterium | reverse complement strand
GTAGCTGCCCAGGGCCCCGGGGAGGGTCCCGTCGGCGTAGATGTGGATGAGGTCCGACCCGTAGCGGAAGCGCCCCCGCCTGTCGGTGGTGAGGAAGCTGCCGCCCGCCAGGCTGATCTCGTCGCCGAAGACCCGGTCCAGCTCGATGGCGTGGCCGCACGACTCGTGGAGCTGGAGGACCATCTGGTTGCTCGCCAGGATGATGTCCCACTCGTCTTCGGGGACCCCGGGGGCTTTGAGCAGGGCCAGGCCCTCCTCCAGGACTCTCGGCGCGGCCTCGGCCAGACCCGTCTCGCGGATGAACTCGTACCCCCGCTGGGCGTAATTGCCGGCGTCGCTCGTCGGAAAGGAGCGGGTCTGGACCTCGCCCCCTTCGGCGACCGTGCAGCTCATCCCCGCTCCCGTCTCGGTGAATTCCTGCTCGACCCAGGCCCCTTCCGTGCTGGCGAAGGTTTTCTCGACCCGGTGGCACACCATCCGGGCCGAGGCGGCGAGGGTCCGGGGGTGGGAGAGGATCTCGGTGGTCCGGACCAGAAGGTCTATCTTCTCCTCCAGGGGCACCGCGAAGGGGTCCTCCTCGCAAAGCCCCCGATAAGACCCGACCTCCGGGGGGGATTCGTCCAGCCGGACTCTCTCCCGGTTGACGCGGGAGGCCGCCTCGGCCACGGAGAGGGCCTTCTCCGCCACCCGGATGAGCGCCCCTTCCGCGCCCGGGCCGTCCAGCCCTTCGGACGCGGCGGCGAATCCCCACGCCCCTTTGTGGATCACGCGGATGCCGTAACCCGCCTCCTCCCCCTGGTTCACGCTCTGGACCCGGCCGTTCTTGACCGCCAGTTCCTGGGACCGGGCGGCCATCCGGCGGACGTCGGCGTATTCGACCCCCCGGCTCCTGAGGTGATGAAGGACCGCTTGGATGTGGTCTCGCATGGGTCATCCCGTCGGGGCCATGCGTCGGACCCCGCGAAGGTCCCGCTTCCAGTCCAAGATTAGAATATCACCGAATTCCCTTTGCGCGGGAGAACGATCCACATGAACGCAGCCGTCACAGTCTTCCGGAATTGCGATGTCGAGGAAGTCCTCATCGGCGTCCCCAAGGGACACCGCCACCTGCGGGTCGCCCTCAAGACCACCCAGGGGACGTTGGTCTTTCAGGAGGCCACCCTCGCCGGCCTCCTCCGGGCATACGTCACCGTGAAGACCCACCCCCTCCTCGCGGCCCTCCGCCTCAAGGGCCGCGAGCTGTCTGCGCGCAAGGCCGGCTTTGCTTCGCACCAGTTGATGGAGGAAAATCAGCCCGCCGGACGCCGCCGGAGGGTCCGGGAGACGCCCTATTCAACAGAGTCACCGAAGTCCCTGGAGTTGGTTCACGCCGACTCAGGGCTCATTGAGTCCGAGCTCGCCGCGCTGCTCGGAGGGGCTTGAGCGCTTTCCGATCCTCGGAGGAGGCCGCGGAGCTGGAGCGGGTGAACCGGCCCTTGGAATCGGAAGAGGTTCCGGAGGACTGACCTGCGGTCCCTGCGGCCCGCCCTCTCATCCTGGAAGGAGTCGATTTCCCATGAAAGACCTTTCCATCCTGATGGAGCCCATCCCCTTTATCAGCGAGGAGGCCGCCCGCCAGGCCTTCGTGTGCCGGAAGTGGACCCCCGAGGAATGGGAAGAGCCGACCTTCTGCAAGGGCTGGACGAGAAAGCACGTCGTCGCCCACTTGAAGCTCGGCGCGGATTTCTACGAGAAGGTGGTCTCCGGCGCCCTCAAGGGCGTCGCGCGCCCGCCTTACGGCGCGGCGGACAAGCAGGAGTTCATCCAGAGGCGCGAAGCCGAGATGAAGAGGCTGCTCGCGCTTGCGCCGGACGTTCTCGTGGATGAGTTTGAGGTGGAATACCACAGTTTCCTGCGGATCATGAAATCCCTGGGCCTGGAGGACCTGCGCGCGCCCGCGTGGCATCCCATGGGCGCGATCCCGGCGGGGCACTTCGCGGGTATGCGCCTGTTCGAGCTCGCCCTGCACGACTGGGACATCCGCGCGGTCCGCGATCCCGGCGCTGCCCTGCGCGACAACCTGCTCACGCCCCTTTTGCGGGCTTTCCCTTTCATGCAGGTCCGCTTTCTCAACTTGCGGCCGGCCGCCAAACCCCCGGAAGGGACGTTCCGCTTCCGCCCGGACGAGGCCGCCCCCTGGTCGATCGCCGTCCGGCGCGGCCTGGCCGAGCGGGCCGAGGAGAAGGACCCCGAGGCGGAGGTGGCGGGCGAGGGGGGCGCCTTCATCCTTCACACGACCGGACGGCTCGACTGGCGGGAAGCGGAGCGGCGGGGCCGTTTGTCCATCGCGGGGGACCGCCGGAAGACCGAGCAGTTCCTGGATGCGGTATCAGTCTCTTACTGAGGAGCGGCCCCCCCTTGGGCGACGGACGCCGCGAAAGAGAAGCTCTGCGCCGCCGCACGTTCGGGTCTTAGCGGGATGGGGGACGCTCGGCCGGCCCCGGCGGTCTCACACCCGGGCGTGGGGGTCGAAGAGCTTTCGGTGCTCGTCCTGGGCGAAGCGGTCGGTCATCCCGGCCACGTAATCGCAGATGACCCGCTCGGGGAGGTCCGCCTTGCACTTCTCGTAGATCCGCGGGGGGAGCTGCTCCTGGCGGTTGAGGTAGGCCTGGAAGAGGTCGGTCAGGATGCGGTTGGTCTTGTCCTCCATCCGGATGACGCGGTAGTTGCGGTACATCCGCCGGAAGAGAAATTCTTTGAGCTGCTGGTTTTTCTCTCTCGTCTCGGGGCTGTAGGAGACCAGGGGCTCCTTGCAGGCCCGGACGTCTTCCAGGGTGTGGACCCCCAGGGCGCAAAGGCGTTTCGCGGCGCTCTCGATGACGTCGGTGACCAGGTGGTTGATGATCGCCCGGATCGTCTGGTGCTTGACCACCCGCAGGGAGGCGCCCGGAAACCGCTCCCGGACGCGCAGGAAGTGCTCCCGCCAAAGGTCCACCTCCTCCAGGTCCTCCGGGCGCAAAAGCCCCGAGGTCAGGCCGTCGTCGATGTCGTGGTTGTTGTAGGCGATCTCGTCCGCCAGGTCGGCGATCCGGGCCTCCAGGCTGGGGGCCAGGTCCGGCTCCAGCTCGGCGTAGAGGTCCCTCCACCGCGGGCTGTCGTAATCGGTGTTGTGCTTCAGGATGCCCTCGCGGGTCTCCCAGGTCAGGTTCAGGCCGGGGAACTCCGGGTAGCGGTCTTCCAGAAGGTCCACCACGCGGAGCCCTTGCAGGTTGTGCTCGAAGCCCCCGTGGTCCCGCATGAGCCGGTTGAGGACGGCCTCGCCCGAGTGGCCGAAGGGGGGGTGGCCCAGGTCGTGCGCCAGAGCGATGGCCTCGGCTAGGTCCTCGTTGAGGCGCAGCGCGCGGGCGATGACCCGCGCCATGGAGACGGCCTCGAGGGTGTGCGTCAGCCGGGTGCGGTAGTGGTCCCCCTCGTGGTACACGAACACCTGGGTCTTGTATTCCAGCCGCCGGAACGCGCGGGAGTGGATGATCCGGTCCCGGTCCCGCTGAAAGGCCGTGCGGAAGGGGTGTTCCGGCTCCGGGTGTCTCCGCCCCCGGGACCCTCCCGAGCGCACGGCGTACGGAGCCAGGCTCTTCGCTTCCCAGGCCTCCATCTCCTCCCGCGTCAACATTGCGTCCTCACCTTGGGTCTGCGACCTCTTGAGGTCTGTGAGCTCCCGGGCCGGGCCCCCCTGTCTTCGCAGAGGGCAGGCATGGATGCCCGATTACAACTTCGGGCATGACAGCTTGAAGACTCAGAGGTCCGTAACCTCCTGTTTGTCATTCCCGCCCCCGCCTGCGCGGGGGCAGGGGCGCCCCTACTAAATCAGCCCGGCCTGTGGCCGCGGCGGCTCGCCGCTTGAGGTCTATGACCTCTTGAGGGCTGTGACCTCCGCTCACCCCAGAACACCCGTGCGCCTGGCATGAAAGAGATAGGTCAGGGCGTACGGGGCGAATCCACCCCACCTTTCCGCGACCCTCCGGACGGCCTCGCCGCTCATCCGGCCCCCGCCTCCATAATACTCCGCCACCACCTTCCGGATGCCCAGGTCGTCCGCCGGGAAGGCGTCCATGCGGCCCAGTCCCCGCAGGAGCGCCGTCTCCGCCGTCCAGGGGCCGATCCCCTTGAGGGCGGTCAGCCGCCCGATGGCCTCCGGCGTCGGCAGGCGCTCCACGCCCTCCATCTCCCCGGACGCGAAGGCGCGCGCCAGCGCCAGGAGCGTCCGCGCCTTTGCCCCGCTGAATTTCATCCCCCGGATCCGCCCCTCCGTCGCCCGGGCCAGGGCCTCGGGCGCCGGGAAGGCGAAGTGCGTCTTCCCGTCCACCGCCAGCCGGCGGCCGTAGGCCCTCACCAGACGCGCCCGGACCGTCCCGGCGAAGGACAGGTTCACCTGCTGGGCCGTCACCGCCGTCACCAGGGCCTCGAAGAGCGTCGGCACCCGGGCCAGGCGGAGCCCCCGAAAGGCTCGCACCAGGGGCCGAAGGACCGGGTCCCGCCGAGCCGCGCGGGCGAAGCCGTCCAGGTCGTCCTCCACCGCCAGGATGTGGAAGAGCTGGCCGCGCAGATGCGCGAGGACCCGCCGGTCCCGGACCGCCGGGCGGATTTCCACCCGGAGGGTCGCCCTCTCCGGCGTCCCCTTTCCGGGCCGCACGCGCAAGAGGTGAAGGCTTCCCTCCGCCTCCAGGACGCGCTCGAAGACCTTCCCATCATACCGGTTGACGGGCTCGTCGGGCGACACGGTGAAACGGGAGACCGTGGCTCCCAGGTCGAGGACGACGCCGGGCCGCCACGCGGCGCGGGTCGCGTCTTCGGCGCTCACTTGACGATCCGCCTGCGGATCATGAGGACCGCGGCCGGCAGCAGCAGCGCCGTCGCTGCGGCGAGCCAGGCCATCGCGATGGGCACCGTCCACCCGAACTGCCCCAGGTTGAGGGCGCGCGCCCCCGTCACGGCGTGGGTCAGGGGAAGAAACCACGCGAACCACCGGAACCCCTCGCCGAGGCCCTCCAGGGGGAAGAAGATCCCGGACAGAAAGATCATCGGCGTGATGATGATGGTGTAGTGGTAGTTGAAAAAGAAGAAGGAGGGGGAGAGGGAAGTGGCGATCATCCCGAGGGTGGCGAAGACGAGGCCCTCCAGGAACGCCACGGCAAAGACGAGCAGGATCAGCGGCGAGCCGATGAGGCCGAAGAGGGCCATCACGAGCACCATGGTGAAGGCGCTCATGACGGCGCGGGTCGCGCCCCACAGGATGTCCCCCAACACCACGTCCGCCACCGAGCAGGGGGTCGCCAGGACGGCGTCATAGGTCTTTTGCACCTGCATCCGGCTGAAAGAGCCGTACGTGCACTCCAGGGAAGAGGACCACATGGAGGCGGACACCACCAGGCCGGGGGCGATGAATTGCAGATAGGACGTGTCCCCGCCGAGCCGGACGTAAGCGCCCACTCCCAAGCCCATCCCCAGCAGGTAGATGAGGTGCTCGCCCACGTTGGCGACCAGGGCCGCCAGGTAGTAGCCGCGGAAAGAGTCCAGGTTCCGCTGCCAGACGCGCCACACCCCCCGAGACAGGTCGGGGAGAAGGGCGGCCCAAAGGCCGGCCTGGACGCCGGCTTGGACAGGGACTCCGTTCACTCCCGCAGCCCCCTTCCCGTCAGCTTGAGAAAAAGGTCCTCCAGGGTGGCCGGGCGGTAGAAAAGGCGGCTCATCCCCGCCTGTTTCAGCCGCCCCACGATTTCGAGCGCCCGCTCCGTGTAGATGTACAGGGTGTCCCCGGACCGCTCCGTCCGGAAGTGGTTGCCCGGGACGCGGGCGAGGGCTTGGCGGAGAGCCGGGGCCTCTTCCTCCCCCTCCGGCAGGTGAAGCTCCACCACCTCCCGGCCCACCTCCCGCTCGACCAGCTCCCGGGGGTTCCCCTGGATCAGCACCTTCCCCTGGTCCATGACCACGATGCGGTCGCAGAGCTGGGCGGCCTCTTCCATGTAGTGGGTGGTGAGGAGGAGGGTGACGCCCTCGCGCTGGAGGCGCCGCAGGCGCTGCCAGATGAGGTGGCGGGCCTGCGGGTCCAGGCCCGTCGTGGGCTCGTCCAAGACCAGGAGCTCCGGCTGGTGGATCAGCGCCCGGGCGATGAGGAGCCGCCGCTTCATGCCGCCCGACAGGTCGTCGATCTTCGACTTGGCCCGCCCGGAGAGCTCCAGGAACTCCAGCAGCCGGTCGGCCCTCTCCTGGGCCGCGGCCCGGGGAAGGCCGAAGTACCGGGCGTAGGTCAACAGATTGCGTCGGACGCTGAGGTCCGGGTCCAGGTTGGTCTCCTGGGGGACGACGCCCAGCCGGCGCTTGATCTCCCGCGCAAAAACGCGGACGTCCATCCCCAGGACGCAAAGCGCACCCTCCGTCACCGGCGAGGCGCAGTAGATCATTTTCATCGTCGAGGTCTTCCCGGCGCCGTTGGGCCCGAGAAAGCCGAAGCACTCTCCCGGTCGGACCTCGAAGTCGATCCCGTCGACGGCGGTCAGCGGGCCGAAGCGCTTCAGGAGGCCTTTCGCCTCGACGACGGGGGGGCTCGGTGAGTTCACCGCTTCAGGACGCAAAAAAAGGGCCCGTTGGACGGAACCGGCCCTCCGCCCGGCGAGTGGCGGGAATGAAACGCTCCCTCTCCGGCCGCCGGGCCGCCTCCCGCGGCTGCGCCCTGCCGGCCGGGCGGGGCCTTAATGGCAGCCGCAGAAGCCTCCGCAGCAGCCTCCGCCCCCCGCGCGGTCTTTCCCGCCCGCCGGGGCGGCGAGGGGCACGTAACTCGTCTTGACGCCGAAGGTGGAGAACCGCTTGGAGACGCGCTTGGAGCCGCACGAAGGGCAGGCGACCTCCGGGCCCCCCTTCTCGCCCGCTGTTGCCAGCGTCAGCTTCTCAAACTCGGCCCCGCAGCCCGCGCAGGTGTATTCGTAGATGGGCATGTCGTTTCCTCTAGCGCTCTTCGGTCAAGAAGTTCCGCTGTGCGGCCTGCCAGTCCTGAAGGAATTTCTTGAGGCCCTTGTCCGTCAGGGGATGCTGGAGGAGCTGCTTCAGGACGGCGAAGGGCATCGTGGCGACGTCGGCCCCGGCCAGCGCGGCCTGGAGGACGTGGACGGGGTGCCGGATGCTGGCCACGAGCACCTCGGTCTCGAACCCGTAGTTGTCGTAGATGGCGAGGATGTCCTCCACCAGCCGCATCCCCTCCTGGCTGATGTCGTCCAGCCGCCCGACGAAGGGGCTGATGTAGGAAGCTCCGGCCTTGGCCGCCATGAGGGCCTGGGTGGCGGAGAAGCAGAGGGTGACGTTGACCGGGACGCCCTCCTCGCTGAAGCGCCGGGTCGCCTTGAGGCCCTGGGCGCCCATGGGGACCTTCACCACGATGTTGTCGGCGAGCCGCGCCAGGTCGCGCCCCTCCACCAGCATCCCCTCGAAGTCCTCGCTGAGGACCTCCGCGCTCACCGGGCCCTCGACGATCTCGCACACCTCCTCCAGGGCCTTGCGGTAGTCTTTGCCTTCGCGGGCGATGAGCGTGGGGTTCGTCGTGACGCCGTCGATGATCCCGAGGGCCACGCCTTCGCGGATCTCTTCGATGTTCGCCGTGTCCAGAAAGAACTTCATGGTCATTCTCCCCCGGATCTCTTCGGCCCTGGGACGCCAGGGCTCTCCTCCCCGGCGTGGGTCCGGCGCCGCCTGTAGCTTTCAATATACACCAGCCCTCTCGGGGCCGGAAGGGGGATCCTTCGGGCGGGTCGCGCGTCTTGCGTCCCCGGGAGAGGGCGGGTCCGCCGGCGTCTTCTCTGTGGAGGACTTTTCGGGGGGACCGTCTTCCCCGGCGGCGGCCGGGACCGCCGTCGTGGGCGGGGGTTCAGCTCCTCCGAGTCCTCCCAGAGGCCTTCTCCCCGGAGAGGGACGGGAATCCCCGACGCTCGATGATGGTTATCAGGGGAAAAGGCCGCTTAGGCCGCAGCTGGAGGGGAGTCCGATGAGAAACTGGGTGATTTGGGGTGTCTCCTGGTGGGCGTTGGCGGGCCTGGGGTGGACGGGGTCCCTTCGGGCGGAAAGCATCACGTTCATGCTGGACTGGGTCCCCAACGGCCGCCACACGGCCTTTGTCGCCGGAAAGGCCAAGGGGTTCTATAAGGAGGCCGGACTGGAGGTCGTGCTGCCCCGGGGGTTCGGAGGGCCGGACAGCATCAAGAAGGTCGCCGGCGGGAACGCGGAGTTCAGCCTCGCTGAGGTGCCCCAGATGGTGATGGCCCGGGCGCAGAACGTGCCCATCAAGATCCTGGGGTTCCTCCACGACCGGGGCCAGATCGCCATCTTCGCCCTGGAGGGGTCCGGCATCCAGGCCCCCAAGGACCTGGAAGGGCGCACCGCCGGGGACGCCCCGACGGGCCACATCGTGTTCTTCCCGGCGTTCGCAAAGCTCCACGGCATCCGGAAGTGGAACGTGACGCACATGACGCCGGACGCCAAGCTGAAGGCGCTCGTCGCCGGGCAGGTGGAATTCATCGTCGGTTTCACGACGCAGCAGCCGACCCTCGTGGCCATGGGGAAAAGCGTCGGGAAGCGAATCGTCCACATGCCGTTCAGCGAGTACGGCCTCGACCTCTACGGGACGGGCTTTTTCACGACGGAGGCGCGCATCGCCAAGGAACCGGACCTGGTCCGGCGCTTCACCCGCGCCACCGTCAAGTCCATCGACTGGGCCTTGAAAAACTCGGAGGAGGCCGTGAGGCTCTTCGTCAAGGCGCACCCGGCCACGACGCCCAAGATCGTCGGGGAGCAGTGGGACATCGTCGTCGACCACATGAAGACCGATCGGTTCCGGAAGATGGGCCTCGGCTGGACCGACGAGGCGAAGATGGCGCGGACGGTCGAGACGGTGACGACGCTCATGAACCTGCCCCGAAAGGTCAGCGCGCAGGAGATGTACACCAACGCCTTCCTGCCGAAGGTCCTGCCGCAGTTCTGAGGTGGGGGAAAATGCGTAGCGCGGGGGCTTTACCCCCCGCGCCACACAACTCCAAGCGGCCTCTCGGGGCGGGCCTATATGTGCCCGCCCGAATGCCCTAAGGGTGCCACTGGCGGCTTGTCCGCCAGTGCGTCCTTCCCTTCAAAAACGGATCACGAATGCGGGGAAACGTCTGTCTCAACGCGCAGTTTCGTTTCGCAGGCTTTGCCGCATGAAAAAACTCGGGATGTGAAGGCACTGGCGGGCAAGCCGCCAGTGGCACCCAAGCGCTACAAACGAATCAAGAGTACCTCCTCTTGCGATGTTCACGGTGGCATGCTTTACAGCGGCAGTGCCTACCGCCCTGGGATGGTCCATGGGTACGATCTCTGGGGAACTCATCTAATGGCTTCCACTGTCGACAAGTCGAACACACTTTGCCGTCGAGACCATTGCGACGTTCTATTGCCATTTCAGTGCCCTCAAAACATGAAGGTGTAGCCCGATCTGAGCGAGGCCCCACGGGCCGAGCGGAGATCGGGGAGGACGTCCGGGTCTACTTCCCCCGCTTCGGGCGGTAGAGGTGCGCGCTTCGGCCGTGGAAGACCTCCGCGGCCTCCATGAGAGTCTCGGAGAGAGTCGGGTGGGGATGGATGGTCAGCCCCACGTCTTGGGCCAGGGCGGCCATCTCCACGGCCAAAACCCCCTCGGCGATCAGCTCCCCCGCGCCGGCCCCCGCGATCCCGACCCCGAGAACCCGCCCGGTCTCGGGGTGCAGGATGAGCTTGGTCACGCCGTCGCTCTGCCCCAGGGTCAGCGCCCGCCCGGAGGCCGCCCAGGGAAAGCGGGCCGCATGGACCGGGATCTTCTCCTCCTTGGCCCGGGTCTCGGTGAGGCCGCACCAGGCGATCTCCGGATCGGTGAAGACCACCGCCGGAACCGCGGCCGGCTCGAACGTCCTCCGCTCGCTCGCGATCACCTCCGCCGCCACCCGGCCCTCGTGGGCCGCCTTGTGGGCGAGCATCGGCTCGCCGGCCACGTCGCCGATGGCGAAGATCGAGGGCTCCGCCGTCCGGCGCTGGGCATCCACCCGGACGAAGCCCCGCCCGTCCCGCTCCACCCTCGTGTTCTCCAGCCCCAGGCCCTCTGAATTGGGCGCGCGGCCCACGGCGATGAGGACCTTTTCAAAGACCGCCTCGGACGGCCCGGCGCCCCCGCCCTCGAACCGGACCCGGACGCCTTTCTTCTCCTCTTTGACCTCCGCGACCCGGGTGCCGAGCCGGACGGAGTCGAAGGTCTTCGCCAGTCTCTTCGCCAGGACGTTCACCAGGTCGCGGTCCACGCCCGGCAACAGGCCGGGCGTCATCTCCACAAGGGAGACCTTCGACCCCAGCGCCGCGTAGACCGTCCCCAGCTCGAGGCCGATGTATCCCCCGCCGACGACCAGGAGCGTCTTGGGGACGTCCCGAAGCTCCAGGGCGGCGGTCGAATCGAGGACGCGGCCGGAGTCGCGGGAAACGCCCGGGAGCCCGGCCGGCCGGGAGCCCGTGGCCAGGACCGCGTGCTCGAACGACAGGGTCTCCTCTCCCCCCCGGCCTTTTTGAACCTTGACCGTGCGCGGGTCGAGGAACTCCCCCCGGCCCTGGACGAACCGCACGCCCCGCGCCTTGCAGAGCTGGCCCAGGCCGGAGGTGAGCCTTTCCACGACCCCCTCCTTCCAGGCGCGCACTTTGTCCAGGTCGATCTGGGGTTCGGAGAACCGCACGCCCCACCCGGCGGCCTCGCGGGACTCCACGATCACCCGGGCTACGTGGAGAAGGGCCTTGGAGGGGATGCAGCCCCGGTAGAGGCAGACGCCCCCCGGGTTTTCCCCCGGGTCGATGAGGGCGACCCGCTTGCCGAGGTCGGCGGCCAGGAACGCGGCGGCGTATCCGCCCGGCCCGCCGCCGAGAACGGCCACTTCCGTCCCCGTGTCCGCGCCGCGCAAGAGGGATCAGCCTTCCAGGGCGATCAAGAAGGGGTGTTCCAGCGCGTCCGCCAGCCACCGGAGGAAGCGGGCAGCGTCGGCGCCGTCGATGACCCGGTGGTCGTACGAGAGCGAGAGGGGGAGCATCAGGCGCGGCTCGAACTGTCCGCTCCGGAACACGGGCTCCAGGGCCGAGCGGGAGACCCCGAGGATGGCCGCCTCCGGGAAGTGGATGATGGGGGTGAAGTACGTCCCCCCGATGCCCCCCAGGTTGGTGATGGTGAAGGTCCCGCCCTGCATCTCCTCGAGGGCGGTCTTCCGGCTCCTCGCCTTTTCCGCGGCCTGGTTCAGCTCGGCGGAGAGCTGGAGGATGTTCTTCCGGTCCACGTCCCGGATGACCGGAACCAGCAGGCCCCGGTCCGTGTCGACCGCCACGCCGATGTGGTAGTACTTCTTGTAGACAATCTCCTCCCGGGCGATGTCCACGCTGGCGTTGAGCTGGGGGAAGACCTTCAGGGCGGAGGCGGCCAGCTTGAGGAGGATGGCCGTGACCGTCAGCTTGCCGCCGCCGGCTTCCGCTTTCTTGGCGTAGGCCTTGCGCAGGGTTTCCAGGTCCGTGATGTCGGCCTTGTCGCACTGGGTCACGTGCGGGATGGAGGACCAGGCCGTCGCCACGTGCCCGGCGGTCGCGCGCCGCACGCCGGTCATGGCCTTCCGCTCGACCGGCCCCCACTTCTCAAAGTCCGGCAGGGCGGCGGCCGGCGGCGCGGCGGCGGGCCTGATGCCCCTGTCCTGGAGGAGAGAGCGGGCGTGCGCCTTGACGTCCTCCTCGGAGATGCGGCCTCCGGGCCCGGACCCGGCGACTCCCGTGATGTCCACCCCGATGTCGCGCGCCAGCCGGCGGACCGAGGGGGCCGCCGGGACGAGGGTCTTTTCTTCCGGCTCGGCGGGGGCCTCTTTCGGCGGGGCGGCCTCGGCCGGGGCCCGCCGCGGCCTCTCGGGCGGCGCTTCCCCTCCGGCCGGTCTCTTCTCGGCCTCCTCTTCCGCCCGGACTTCTTCGGCCTCGGGCGCCGCCTTTTCCGCCTGGGGCGCTTCTTTCTCGGCCGCCGGAGCGGCTTCGGCCTCTTTCTCCTCCTCGGTCTCCGTCTCGAGCGTCAGGATCAACTGGCCCACTTTGGCCTTCTCGCCCTCCTGGACGTGGACTGCCTTGACTACACCGCTGAAAGGGGAGGGCACTTCGATGGCGGCCTTGTCCGTTTCGAGCTCCAAGACGGTCTGGTCTTTCTGAATGCGGTCTCCGGCGGAGACGAGGACCTTCACGACGTCGCCCGAGTCGATGTTTTCGCCTAGGGCGGGCAGCTTGAATTCTTTCGGCATGGAGGAGGCCTCCGGGCGTCAGAACATCGGGTTCTGTTTCTCGGGGTTGATCTCCAGGTCCCGCATCGCCCGCTGGACGGCCTGCGCCTTGATCTTTCCTTCCCGCGCCAGGGCGCTCAGCGCGGCCAGGGTGATGTAGCGGGCGTCCACCTCGAAGAAGTCCCGGAGGGCTTTCCGGTTGTCGCTCCGCCCGAAGCCGTCCGTCCCCAGGGAGACGGGGGGTTTGGGGAACCAGCGGGCGACGGAATCGGGCAGGGCCCTCAGGTAGTCAGAGGCCGCCACGAAGACGCCCGGCGCGCCCTTCAGGCATTGGGTGAGGTAGGGGACGCGGGGCTCCTCTCCCGCATGGAGCAGGTTCCACCGCTCCGCCTCCAGCGCCTCCCGCCGCAGCTCCTTGTAGCTCGTCACGCTCCACACGTCCGCCGCGACGCCGTACTTTTCCTCTAGGGTCTGCTGCGCCTTGATGGCCTCGTTCAGGATGGCGCCGGAGCCGAGGAGTTGGGCGCGGAGCCGGGCGCCTTTCATCTGCGAGGCGCTGTACTTGTAGATCCCCTTCAGGATCCCCTCCCGGGCGCCTTGCGGCATGGGGGGCATCGGGTAGCTCTCGTTGCCGACCGTGAGGTAATAGAAGACGTTCTCCTGCGCCTGGTACATGCGGCGGATGCCGTCCTGGACGATCGCCGCCAGCTCGTAGGCGAAGGCGATGTCGTAGGCGGCCAGGTTGGGCACGGGATAGGCCAGCAGATGGCTGTGGCCGTCCTGGTGCTGGAGCCCCTCTCCGGCCAGGGTGGTCCGGCCGGACGTGCCGCCCACCAGAAAGCCCCGGGTCCCCATGTCGGCGGCGGCCCAGATGAGGTCGCCGATCCGCTGGAAGCCGAACATGGAGTAGAAGATGAAGAAAGGGATGGTGTTGATCCCGTGGGTGGCGTAGGCCGTTCCGGCCGCGACGTAGGAGGACATCGCCCCGGCCTCGGTGATCCCCTCCTCCAGGATCTGACCGTCCTTGGCCTCCTTGTAATAGAGCAGGCTGTCCGCGTCGACGGGCTCGTAGTTCTGCCCGATGTGGGAATAGATCCCGACCTGGCGGAACAGGGCCTCCATGCCGAAGGTCCTGGCCTCGTCCGGGACGATGGGGACGATGAGCCTGCCGATCTTTTCGTCTCGCAGAAGCTTCGAGAGGATGCGGACGAAGGCCATGGTGGTGGAGACCCCGCGTCCGGCCGTGCCCTCGTAGAACTCCTCGAATGGCTCATCCGGCGGCGGCTCCAGCGGCTCGCACTTCGCCGTGCGCATCGGCACGTAGCCCCCCAGCGCCTTCCGTCGCTCTTGGAGGTACTGGATTTCGGGGCTGTCGTCCGGCGGGCGGTAGAAAGGCGCTTCGGCCAGCTGCTCGTCGGAGACGGGGATCCCGAAGCGGGCGCGGAACTCGCGGAGCTCCTTCTCGTTCAGCTTCTTCTGCTGGTGGGTGATGTTCCTGCCCTCGCCGCTCTCCCCGAGGCCGTAGCCCTTGATGGTCCTGGCCAGGATCACGGTCGGCGACCCCTTGTGCTCGGCCGCGGCCTTGTACGCCGCGTACACCTTTTCGGGGTCGTGCCCGCCGCGCCTCAGCCTGTGGAGCTCTTCGTCGGACAGCTGCTTGACCATCTCCAGAAGACGCGGGTCCGCCCCGAAAAAGTGCTTGCGGATGAAAGCGCCCTCCTCGACCGTGTATTTTTGGAACCAGCCGTCCACGACCTCGCCCAGCCGCTTGGCCAGGACGCCCTCGTGGTCCTTGGCGAACAAGGGGTCCCAGTCGTCCCCCCAGAGGACCTTGATGACGTTCCAGCGGGCGCCCCGGAACAGGGCCTCGAGCTCCTGGATGATCTTGTAGTTGCCCCGGACCGGGCCGTCGAGGCGCTGGAGGTTGCAGTTGATGACGAAGATGAGGTTGTCCAGCTTCGCCCGGCCGGCCAGGGAGATGGCACCCAGGGCCTCGGGCTCGTCCATCTCGCCGTCCCCCAGGAAGGCCCACACCTTGGAGCCGGTGTCTCGCTTGAGCCCCCGGTCCTCCAGGTAACGGTTGAAGCGCGCCTGGTAGATGGCCAGGATGGAGCCGAGCCCCATCGAGACCGTGGGGAATTCCCAGAACTCCGGCATCAGCCGGGGATGCGGATAGGAGGAGAGCCCCCCTTCGGGTTTCAGCTCCCGGCGGAAGTTCTCGAGCTGCTGCCTGGAGAGGCGGCCTTCCAGGAAGGCGCGCGCGTAGATCCCCGGCGAGGCGTGGCCCTGGAAATAGACCTGGTCGCCGTCCCGGTTGTCCCCCTTGCCCCGGAAAAAGTGGTTGAACCCCACTTCAAACAAAGTCGCCGCCGAGGCGTAGGTGGAGATGTGTCCGCCGATGCCTTCTTCCACCCGGTTCGCCCGGACGACCAGGGCCATGGCGTTCCAGCGGATGATGCTTTTGATGCGCCGCTCGATGTCCCGGCTGCCGGGGTAGGGGGGCTGTTTGTCGAGGGGGATGGTGTTGATGTAAGGCGTATTGGCGACGAAGGGTAGCCGGACGCCCGATTCATGAGCCCGGTGGTACAGGGCTTCCAAGAGCGCCCCGACCTTTTCCTCCCCTCCCTCTTCCAGGACGTAGTTCAGAGACTCCAGCCACTCCCGAAGCTCAACGGCGTTGAGCCCGGAGGCCCCGTTTTCCTTCCTGGCTTCGTCCACCACCTCTCCCCCCACTCCGCTCGAACAACCCAGCGCCCGCGCGCCGAACCGCGAATGCAAGTCGGCGCTTCTCACGGATGCCGGGGTCCGCCGGGGCGCGGCCTCCCGGCGTCCGGAACCGCTTTCCCCCCTCCTTGTCCCTTCGGGGAACGTGCAACCGTCCAGGAAGTCCTGTCAGATTGCAACAGGGCGCCATTTGAGTAAAACAAATTAGTAAATATAGAATTCCGGGCCGGATCTGTCCACCGGGTCACCCTTTGAACCTCCCGGCACATTCCTTGCCGCAAAAATCGCGCCCCTTGCGCCTCACCACGCCGGAGCGGGGGACGTAGGTTCCGCAGTGGGCGCACGGGACCAGCTCTTCGCCCGAGATCCGGCCGGGCGTCCGGCCACCTTTCACGAGGGCGCGGAAGACGGCGGCGAGGACAATCCAGAGAAGGTACGCGGCGGCCAGGTAGAGGAGAAAACGCATGGGACTCACCCGCTTCGGCGCGTGGGGACTCCCTGACGGGAGGGAAGACTTGGTCTATGATACCGCCAAAAAGGCCTCCATTTCTAAGTCAGCCAGGACGGTTCGGTTTTCCATGAAGGTCACCTCCGTGCGCGGCACCCCCTTCGAGGCCCCCATTTCCGGCGGCATGGTCCGCGCGTACGCCGAAGTGGATCTGGACGGGGAGCTCCTCTTGCGGGGAATCCAGGTCATCGAGACGGAAAAGGGCGGGTGGTATCTCGCCTACCCGACGCTCTCCTCCCGGGGGGGCGGCGCGACGTGATCGTGTTTCAGGACAAGGAGCTCAAAGAACAGGTTCGCAGGCAGGTCCTCGATGCCTTGAAGGGAGAAGGCCGGGCGAATCCGCCGGGGGACGTTTCTTGAAGACCGGCCCCCCAAAATCACGAACTATCCCTCCTTCGCTCCCGCCCGTCTCTCCGCCGCCCCTCACGAAAACGCCCCTGGCGTTTCCTACCGCAATCCCTGGGCGGCCAGCTCCACCGCGCGCAAAAGCGCCCGGCCCTTGTTCATCGTCTCCTCGTACTCCCGCTCGGGGACCGAGTCCGCCACGATGCCCGCGCCCACCCCCAGGTACGCCTGATTGTCCTTCATGACCAGGGTCCGGATGGCGATGCAGGTGTCCATGTTCCCCGAGAACGAGAAATAGCCTACCGCCCCTGCGTAGGGCCCCCGGCGGGTGGGTTCCTGCTCCTCGATGATCTCCATGGCCCGGACCTTGGGCGCGCCGGAGACCGTCCCCGCCGGGAAGCAGGCCCGCAGGACGTCGTAGGCGTCTTTTCCCGGGGCGAGGCGGCCGCGCACGTTGCTGACGATGTGCATGACGTGGGAGTAGCGCTCAATGACCATCAGCTCGTTGACTTTCACCGTTCCCCGCTCGGCGACCCGGCCTACGTCGTTGCGTCCCAGGTCGACCAGCATGATGTGCTCGGCGCGCTCTTTTTCGTCCGAGAGGAGGTCCCGCTCCAGCGCCCGGTCTTCCTCCTCTGTCGCCCCCCGTCGTCGGGTGCCGGCGATGGGGCGCACCTCCACCTGCTTTCCCTCCAGGCGGACGAGGACTTCCGGCGAGGAGCCCACGAGCTTGAGGCCGCCGAGCTTCAGAAAGAACATGTAGGGCGAGGGGTTCACCGTCCGGAGGGCGCGGTAGACGTCGAACGGGTCCACGGGGACGGGCGCGCTCAGCCGCTGCGCCAGGACCACCTGGATGACCTCCCCCGCCAGGACCTTCTCGCGGGCCTCGGCCACGGCCGCCTCGAACGAGGCCCTCTCCTTGAAGTTGGACGTCCACTCGGGAGGCCGCTCCTCAGGCGGAGGGCCGGACGTCCCCCGTCGGGCTCCGCCTTGCCGGGACAGAGGCCGGCCCAGGCGTCCGATGAGCTCCTCGATGCGGGCGACGGCGCCGTCGTAAGCTCCCCTCAGCCCCGCGTGCCCCGTGTCTTTCAAGTCTTTCAAATGGACGTTGGCGACCACCTTGATCTTCTGGGCGACGTTGTCGAATATCAGGAGGGCGTCGGTGATCATGAACTGGGCGTCCGGCAAGCCCAGGTCGTCCACAGTCATCTCCGGCAGCCGCTCGAAGAACCGGACCATGTCATAGGCGAGATACCCGACCGCGCCCCCGTAAAAGCGGGGCAAGCCCTCCACGGGGACCGGCCGGTAGTCGGCCATGAGGGCCTTGAGGGCGTCCAGGGGATCTCCCTCCGCCCGCCGGGTTTCGGTTTTCCCGTTCCGCTCGATGGTGATGGTCTTCCCCTTGGTTCTCAGGACGACCGAGGGGTCGGCGCCCAGAAAGCAGTACCGGGCCCATTTCTCGCCGCCTTCCACGCTTTCCAGGAGAAAGGCGTTTTCTCCCGCCGCGATCTTCAGAAAGGCCGAGACGGGGGTTTCCAGGTCGGCCAGGATCTCTCGGTAAACGGGGATCAGGTTTCCCTGCCGGGCCTTTTTTTTGAAATCCTCGAAGGTCGGGGTGTACATGGTTCCCTCGGTTTTCCAGACGCAAATGGAGGCCAAAAAAAAGGCCGCGGGCTTTGTCGCCCGCGGCCTTCGAATACGTCCCAGAAGTCGATCAGCCTGCGGGCGCTCCTCCTCCCCCCTCGCGCCACCACCCATCCCGAACGCCCGCGGCCCACATCAATGAAACGCCCCCTCTTGGATTCATCCGCTTGCCACTTTATACGAGTTCCGCACCGCCGTGTCAATTGTCCGGGCCGGATGTCCCAGGACCGGAGGTCACAGACCTCAAGGTGCGGCCACGATCTGAGCGAGGCCCTTGGGCCGAGAGGTCACAGACTTCAAGCGGAGATCCGGCTTGAATCCTCCCGCGCTTTCCGCGTATGATGGTGTTGGTCCTGGAGCCCTCTCGTTCCCGCTTGAGGTCGGTGACCGCTTGAGGTCTGTGACCTCGAATTCTCCCGGAGTTTGAGGCCCTTGGAACTGTAAGCCATGGACTGGACCCTGATGAAGGGTGTTCTTGAGAGCATCGCGCTGCTCATCGTCCTGCCCGCCGCCGCCTATTACCTGTTCCGCGTCCAAAGACGCCAACTGGAAGACCAGACGCGCCGCCTTGAGGACCGGGAGCGGGAACTGGAGGAGAAGGAGCGCCTCATCGGCGGCTTGAAGGCCGAGGTGGCGGCCGAGAAGGAAAAGTTCCGGGTGTTCGCCTGCGACCTCGTCGCGCGGACCCAGGAGGCCTGGGGCCGGTTCCTGGAGGAGGAATCCTCGGCGGTCCGCTCCGCGCGGGAAAGTGGCTCTCTCGCTCTTCAGGAGCAATTCGAGGGATTCAAGAGCAAGCTGGCGGGTGTCCAGGAGGACCTCGAACACTTCCGCCACACCCTGCTGGGAGAGTTTCAGGCCTTTTGCGACCAGCGGCGCAAGGCCCTGGAGACCAGGGGGCTTCCGCTCTCTGTGTACTCCGAGCTGATGGCCGAGATGCGGCTCGTGAACGGCGAGGAGTTGTCCCGGGCTCTCTCTTCCCCCGAGGCCGAATCCGCCCCGGACTGATGGTCCCCCGCCGCGCGCGAGGGGCGAGAGACCGCCCCCGCAAAGGCCGTCCCTCGCCACACCTCGGGCCTCTCGGGCACTTTTTCCCGGCATGGACAACCCTTTGGATTGCTGGTAATTTCGCTTGGGTCAACCGCGAGGGCGCTTCCATGGTGCTGGATTTGGCCAAAAGGGTGCTGGAGACCGAGGCGCGGGCCATCTCCGACCTCGTTCCGCGGCTCGGAGAGAGCTTCTGCCGGGCCGTCGATCTCATCCTGGAGTGCAAAGGACGGGTCGTTGTCAGCGGGATGGGAAAGTCGGGGCTCGTGGGGCGGAAATTCGCCTCCACCCTGGCGAGCATCGGCGTCCCGGCGCTTTTCCTCCACCCGGCGGAAGGGGCCCACGGCGACGCGGGGGTGGTGGTCCGGGGGGACATCGTCGTCGCGCTCTCGAGCAGCGGCGAGACGGAAGAGCTGTTGAGGCTGATCGCCACGGTCCGCCGCCTGGACATCCGTCTCATCAGCCTCACCGGCAACCTGAGTTCCTCCCTGGCCCGCTGGAGCGACATTGCTCTGGACGTGAGCGTGGCGGAGGAGGCCTGCCCCCTGGATCTGGTCCCCACCTCCAGCACGGCGGCCGCCATGGCCATGGGGGACGCCCTGGCCATGGCCCTGCTGGAGAAGAAGGGGGTCCGCCCGGAAGACTTCGCCGTCTACCATCCGGGGGGGAGCCTGGGAAAACGCCTTCTCCTCCAGGTGAGGGACCTGATGCACGTGGGCGAGGAGATTCCCGTCGTGAGCCTCGGCGCCCCCTTCCAGGACGTGATCTATGAGATCTCCTCCAAGCGCCTCGGGGTCACCACGGTGGCGGACCCGGAGGGGAGGCTGGCTGGCGTCATCACCGATGGAGACCTGCGGCGCGCCATCGAGCGGCACGAGAACGTCCTGAAAACCCGCGCCGAGGAGATCATGACCCGAAACCCCAAGGTCATCGGCGAGAGCGCCCTCGCGGCCGAGGCCCTTCGGGTGATGGAAAAGCACAGCATCACCTCCCTGGTCACGACGGACGGCGGCCTCCGGGCCACGGGCATCGTCCACCTCCATGACATCTTGAAGGCGGGGATCGTGTAAATGGGAATCAGCGCTCAGGACCGCGCCCGGAAGATCCGTCTGCTCCTGTTGGACGTGGACGGGGTGCAGACGGACCGGGGGATTTACCTGGGGGCGGACGGCGCCCCCCTGCGAAGGTTCGACGTCCGGGACGGGACCGGCGTCTCGGTCGCCCTGGACGCGGGCCTGAAGGTGGCCTTCGTCAGCGGCAAGGGCTCGCCCGCCATGCGGAGCCGCGCCGAGGAGCTGGGCGTGAAGGACGTGTACGAGAACCTCCAGAACAAGCTGGTGGCCTACGAAGAGCTGAAGGGGAAGTACGGCCTGGCCGACGAGGAGGTGGCCTACCTGGCGGACGACGTGATCGACCTGTCCGTCCTGCGGCGGGTCGGCTTACCCATGGCCGTGGCCGACGCAGCGTCGGAGGTCCTGGCCGCCGCCGTCCGCGTGACCATCCGTCCGGGCGGGCATGGGGCGGTCCGGGAGGCCATCGAGTTCATCCTGCGCGCCCAGGACAGGTGGGACCGGGCCCTTCAGGCCCGCTACGGTCTCTGAGGGGCCGCCGGCCGTCGGGCGATCGACCGTGGGAACAACCGGGAAACTGAGAGCAGACATCGGAGCCGCCCGCCGGGAGTGGGAGGAGAAGGTCCTCCGCGAGGCCCTGGAGCGGCAGCCGGAGTCCCGCGAGGAGTTCCGGACGGAGTCCCAGATCCGCGTCGAGCGGCTCTACACGCCCGAGCACGTCGCGGACCTGGATTACGTGGAGGACCTGGGCTTCCCCGGCCGGGAGCCCTTCACC
>JACPRG010000049.1 GCA_016190025.1 Candidatus Tectimicrobiota bacterium | reverse complement strand
GGCGCTGGGGTTCCGCTCCATTTACTTTCCGGGGAGGCCCGCCAGGGACCTGGAGGAGCACGAGGCCATCTTTCGGGCCGTGGAGAACGGGGACGGCGACTTGGCGGAGTCGTTGTGCCGCGCCCACATCCGCTTGGTGAAAGAGAAGTCCCTGGAGAGCGTCGCCGGCGGGAGCCCGGGGGCCGAGGACGCTCAAAGGCACCGCCCTTCGGCGTGAGACGGTCTCTACCCGTCCGGGAAGGAAGAGGCCGAGTCGCCGCCACGTGAGCCATGGGTATGGAGAGGAAGATCAAACGGACGGTGAGCTTCACCCTGAACGATGAGCCGGTCGCCTTGGAGGTGGACGTCCGCCAGACGCTCCTGCACACCCTCCGCGAGACCCTGGACTTGACGGGGACCAAGGAGGGGTGCGACACGGGGGCCTGCGGGGCGTGCGCGGTGATCCTCGACGGCCGGCCGGTCAATTCCTGTCTCATCCTCACAGCCTCGCTGGAAGGGGCGGCCGTCCGGACCGTTGAGGGCCTCGCCCGCGGAGAGGAGCAGCTGGACCCGCTCCAGGAGGCGTTCATCGAGAAGGGCGCCACCCAGTGCGGATATTGCATCCCGGGGATGCTCATGACCGCCCGGGCCCTGCTCGATGAAAACCCGGACCCGTCGGAAGGGGAGATCAAGCGCGCCCTGGCGGGGAACATCTGCCGGTGCACCGGTTACGTGAAGATCATCGAGGCCGTCCGCAGCGCCGCGGAAAGATCGGTCGCCCGGATCTGAAGGGGGGAGGCAAGCGTGTCCACCGAGTACGCAGTCATCGGCAAGCGGCTCCCGAGGCTCGACGCCTGGGAGAAGGTGACGGGGCAGGCGGTGTACGTCAGCGACTTCAAGCGGCCGGGGATGTTGACGGCCAAGGTCCTGAGAAGTCCGATCCCCCACGGGAAGATCCTGCGCATCGACACCTCGCGGGCCGAGCGGCTCGCGGGCGTCCAGGCGGTCCTCACCGGAAAGGACGGCCCCGGCGTCCGGTTCGGGGTGACGGACGGCCCCATAGACCAGCTCCCTCTCCAGATCGACCGGGTCCGCTTCGTGGGCGACGAGGTGGCGGCCGTGGCGGCGGTGGACGCCGACGCCGCCCTGGAGGCCCTTTCCCTCATCCGCGTGGACTACGAGGATCTCCCGGCCGTGTTCGACCCCGAGGAGGCCTTCTCCGAGGACGCCGTCGAGATCCACGAGGGCAAAAGGCGCAACGTGGCCAAGGAGTATCACCGCCACTTCGGCGACGTGGAGAGGGCGTTTGCCGGGGCGGACCACATCTTCGAGGACGAGCTCCGCACCCACTTCGTCTCCCCGTGCCCCGTGGAGCCCCACGGCTGCGTGGCCGAGTACGCCCGCGGGGGGAGGCTGACCGTCTGGCCCTCGACGCAGAACCCGCACCCCGCGCGGGAGCGGCTGGCCCGGGTCGTGGGCCTTCCCGTCTCCCGCGTGCGCGTGACCAACAACCACATCGGCGGGGCCTTCGGCAGCAAGATCGACATCGAGCCCCTGGAGCCCATCACGGCCCTTCTCGCCATGAAGGCGATGAAGCCGGTCAAGCTCCAGTACAGCCGGGAGGAGTACTTCATCTACACCCGGACCCGGCACCCGATGATCATCAGGCAGAAGACCGCGGTGTCGAAGGAGGGGAAGCTGCAGGGGCGGCACGTGACCATCCTCACCGACAACGGGGCCTACACCAGCCATGGCCACCGCGTGACCAGCCTCGCCGGGAACACGCCGCCCGTCCTGTACCGGAACCCCCACTACAAGTTCGATGCCTACGTCGTCTACACCAACAAGCCCTACGGCGGGGCCTATCAGGGCTACGGCAACCCCCAGGCCTCCTTCGCCCAGGAATCCCACTTCAACCGTATCTGCGCCGAGCTGGGCATCGACCCCGTGGAGTTCCGGCTGATGAACTGCGCCCAGCGGGGCGACACGACGGTCTCCGGCGCGCGGGTGACGAGCTGTGAGCTCAGCGAGTGCATCCGCCGGGCGGCCGAGGGCATCGGGTGGTCGAAAAAACGGGGCCGCGCGGACCTGGGCGATCCGCGCAAGCGGCGCGTCAAGCGGGGCGTAGGGATGGCGCTGGTGGTCCATTCGGCCAGCTCCATCGGGCTTCACGGGCCGGTCAACTTCGGTGAGGCGATCGTCAAAATGGCCGAGGACGGCTCGGTGACCCTCTTCTCGGGGACGGCCGAGATGGGGCAGGGCCTGGGGACCGCCATCTGCACGGTCGTGGCCGAGGAGCTGGGCATCCCCCTCCATCAGGTCAAGCTGGT
>JACPRG010000044.1 GCA_016190025.1 Candidatus Tectimicrobiota bacterium | reverse complement strand
GGGCGCGGACGACCAGCTCGCGGCCATCCGGCCGGCGATGACCTTCCGCATCCCCCGGACGGGAATGGTCTCGAGGATTATTTCCATCACCGCGGGCGGAGGGACCGGACGAGCCATGGGGGGTGGCGCCGCCTTCGCGGCCCGCAGGATGTCGTCCTTGACGATCCGGCCTTTGGGGCCGCTCCCTTGGACCTTCGCGTAATCGACGCCCATCTCCCGGGCCAGCTTCCGGGCCAGCGGGGAGATGAAGACCCGGCCGTCCCCCCCGGATGCGGGTTGAGGCGTGGCCGCGGCGGGTTGTTGGGCAGCCCCGGCGGGTTGAGGGGCCGCGGCCCCGGCCTTCGGAGGGGCGGGCGCGGGGGCCGTTTCTTCCACCTTCTCGCCCGCTTTCCCGATGAGGGCGATCACCTGGCCGGTGGGGATCACGTCCCCTTCACCGGCCAGTGTCTTGAGCACGATGCCCGAGGCGGGGGCCTCCACCTCGTACTCCACCTTGTCGGTCTGGATGACGAGGAGGGTTTCCCCCTTCTCGACCGACTCGCCCGCCTTCTTGCCCCAGCTGAGGACGGTCCCTTCCTCCATGGTCAGGCCGAGCTTGGGCATCGTGACTTCGGTGGCCATCGAAGCGTTCTCCTCCGCCGGAAAACCAGCGGCCCCCGCCCCGGCGGAGGCCGGGAAGACGGGCCTCGCGTTATTGCCAGAGGGCGCGCACGCCCCCGACGATCCGCTCGACGTTGGGGATGACGTAATCCTCCAGGTTGGGCGCGAAGGGGACGGGCGTCTCCAGCGCCGCGACCCGGCGGATGGGCGCGTCCAGGTAGTCCATCGCCTCCTCCGCCACCCTCGCGGCGACCTCCGCCCCCCAGCCGCACCGCCTCACCGCCTCGTGGACGATCACCAGCCGGTTCGTCTTGCGGACGGAGGCGAAGAGGGTCTCCACGTCCAGGGGAAAGAGGGTGCGGGGGTCCACCACCTCCACCTCGACGCCCTCCTTGGAGAGGACCTCCGCGGCCTGAAGCGACCGCTGGACCATCCGGGAGGTGGCGACCAGCGTCGCGTCGCGGCCCTCCCGCTTGACGTCGGCCTTGCCGAGGGGGATGACGTATTCCTCCTCCGGCACCGGCCCCTTTTCGCCGTACAGGAGCTTGTGCTCGATGAAAATCACGGGGTCTTCGTCGCGGATGGCCGCCTTCAGGAGCCCCTTGGCGTCGTAGGGGGTGGAGGGCATGACCACCTTCAGCCCCGGGACGTGCACGAACCAAGCCTCCAGGCTCTGGGCGTGCTGCGCGCCGGAGGACCGCCCCGCGCCCCCCTGCGTCCGGATGACCAAAGCGGTCTTGGCCTTGCCGCCGAACATGTACCGGACCTTGGCCGCCTGGTTGACGATCTGGTCCATGGCCACCGTGGAGAAGTCGATGTACATCAGCTCGGCCACCGGCCGCATCCCCACGAGGGCCGCCCCCAGCGCCGCGCCCACGATGGCCTGCTCGCTGATGGGGGTGTTGCGGACCCGCTCCCGCCCGAACTCCTGGAGAAGACCCTGGGTGACCTTGTAGGAGCCGCCGAACTCAGCGATGTCCTCTCCCAGGAGAAACACGTTTTCGTCCCGGGCCATTTCCTCGCGCAGGGCCTCCCGCAGGGCCTCTCGGTACGTCAGCTCGCGCATGGTCTCTCAATCATTCCTTGACCCACCAGGATTCACGCATGCGGATACCCCCCCTAGAGGCGGGCGTAAACGTCCGTCAGCGCCTCCTCGTTCTCGGGCCGAGGGCTCTTCCGGGCGAACTCGACCGCGTCCCCGATCTCAGAGGCGATCCGGGCCCGGACCCGCTCCAGCGCCTTTTCCCCGGCCCACCCCTCTTTGAGCAGGAATTTTTTGAACAGCGCGATGGGGTCCCGCTTCTTCCACTCGTTCACCTCGCCCTGGGCGCGGTACGCGGTCCCCGGATCGCCCACGTAATGGCCGAGGAACCGGTAGGTCTTGGCCTCGATGAGGGTGGGGCCTTCGCCCTTGCGGGCCCGGCGCACCGCCTCGTCGGCGGCCTCGTGGACGGCCAGGACGTCCTGGCCGTCCACCACGACGCCGGGGATGTCGTAGGCCCCGGCCCGGTCGGCGATGTCCGCGATGGACTGATGGGTGCGCTGGGGGGTGGACTCGGCATAGAGGTTGTTCTCGCACACGAAGACCGCCGGAAGGCGCCACGTGGCGGCCAAGTTGATCCCCTCGTGAAAGGCGCCCTCGTTGGCGGCCCCGTCGCCGAAAAACGCCACCTGCACCTGACGGGTCTTCTTCAGCCGGAAGGCCAGGGCCGCGCCCGCCGCGATGGGGATGCCGGCCCCGACGATGCCGTTCGCCCCCAGGATGCCCAAGCCCTGGTCGGCGATGTGCATCGAGCCTCCCTTCCCCTTGCAGTACCCCGTCCGCCTGGCGTAGAGCTCGGCGAACATGGGACCGAACTCGCACCCCTTGGCCAGGACGTGGCCGTGCCCGCGGTGCGTGCCGATGATGTGGTCCTCCGGCCGGAGGGCCGAGCACACGCCGACGGCCACCGCCTCCTCCCCGATGTAGGCGTGCAGGAAGCCCGGCAGCTCCCCCGCCTGGAAGAGATCGATGGCCTTCTCCTCGAACAGGCGGATGCGGAGCATCCCCCCGTACATGCGCAGATACAGGGATTGATTCGACCGCTTGGCCATTTCCAGCCCGCCCCGCGCGAAAAGACCGTCCTTCCCCCCGCCCTTGGAGCGGACAATGGGGCCGCGCCGGAAGATCCCGAAAGGGCCACCACAGGCGCGCTTGCGACCCCGTCTGCCCGCGCGATTCTCGGGACGGATTTCCTGCGGATCTGTCCGGTCCGTGAGCCGGGAGACAGAATACCACCCTGCCGAGTGATGTCAATCGGGCGTTTGCGGGGGACCCTCGCGGAAGGCCACTGGTCTTTCAGGGCTCGGGAAAAGCGCCCGCGCGGCGCATGAAAGAGGCGGCCCGAGGCGGTCTCCTTCCTTGACTTGGGGCCGCCCGGGCCTATAATGTCACAATTGGCAGGTGCTTCCGGAGGGGATGTGTGCGCCTTCTTTGATCGTCCGCTCGCGAGCCGGAATCAACGGGAAAAGATGAGGCGAGAGATCGAAGCGGCCATCCTGGTTGTCGTCTCGTACCTCTGTGTCACGGCGGGCATCCGGGTCGACGACATCAACTACAAGCTCTTCCTGTTCTTGCTGGCCGGGATGTTCGCCCTGGCCCTCTTCCGGCCGAGGCGCCTCCCCTAGGGCGAGGCCAACCGGAATCTTCGCCGGCGGTGTAGCTCAGTGGGTTAGAGCATGCGGCTCATATCCGCAGTGTCCGGGGTTCGAATCCCTGCACCGCCACCAATGGGTTTGTCTCGCGTCTTTTCCGCCCCCGAGATGCTGCGCGCCTTCCCACCGCTGGAGGCGGCCGTGCACCCTTTTCTTCAGTCCATCCGGCGGACCGTCGAGAAATACGGCCTGATCTGTCCAGGCGAGAAGGTCGTCGTCGGCGTGTCCGGGGGGCCGGACTCCGTCGCCCTTCTCCACGGGCTTCGGCGCTGCTACGGCGATGAGCTGACCCTCGTCGCGGCGCACATCCACCACGGGCTTCGCGGCGAGGAGGCCGACTGGGACGCCGCCTGGGTGAGAGAGCTGTGCGAATCGATGGGGATCGAGTGCGCCCTGCGGCGGATCGAGCCCGAGCGGTGGTCGGAGACCACCGGGGAATCCATCCAGATGCGGGCCCGGAAATTGCGCTACGGCCTGCTCCGGGAGGAGATCCGCGCGCAAGACGCGCAACGGCTGGCCCTGGGGCACACGGCGGACGACCAGGCGGAAACCCTCCTCCTGAACCTTCTCCGGGGGACGGGACGGGCGGGCCTGGCGGGCATCCCCCCCTGCCGGCTGGCGGGCGTCGGCGGGGCCTCCGTGATCCGTCCCCTGATCGAAACGCCCCGGGCGCAAGCCCTGGCGTTCTTGCGGGACGCGGGATTGGCGCACCGGGAGGACTCGAGCAATCAGTCCGACCATTACTTGAGGAACCGGGTGCGGCGCTCTCTTTTGCCCGTCCTCGCCGACTACAACCCGGCCATCCGGGAGCGCCTCGCGCGGACGGCGGAGATCCTCCGCGCAGAGGAGGACTGGATGGAGGGGGAGGCCGGCCGGGCCTTGGAAGCGGTGAAGACGCGCCCCCCCGGCGGGGGGCCCGGGATCTCCATCCCCCGTCTGCTGGAGCTCCCCCTGGCCCTCCAAAGGCGGGTGGTCCACCGGGCGCTGCGGGAGTTCCTCGGAGAGCGGGGAGAGCGGGCCGGCCGGGAGGCCGGCTTCGCGCGCGTCGAGGACTTGCTGGCCCACCTGCGCCGCTGGAGCGGCGAGAAGCGGTTCACCCTGCCCGGAAACAGGCTGGCGATCCGGGAAAGAGACGCCCTGCTGTTCCTTCCGGGAGAATTGCCCGTGCCCCCGATGGCCGAGCGCGGGGTCCGGGTCCCCGGCTCGACGGACCTCGCGCCTTGGGGGATTTCGCTGGAAACTGCCGTGTCTTCTCCGGGAGAGCCCTGCGCCGCCCCTCCTTCCCCAGCCCTGGAGGCGCGCCTGGACCTCGACCTCACGGGAAGCGCGCTGCGGGTCCGGTCGCGCAGGCCGGGGGACCGGTTCCGCCCGGTGGGGCTGGGCCGGACGCGGAAGGTCCAGGACTTCCTGGTGGACTCCCGCGTGCCGAGACGCCTTCGGGACTCGATCCCGCTTCTGGTCACGGAGGACGGCCGGGTGGCCTGGGTGATCGGCCACCGCATCGACGATCGGTTCCAGGTCCGCCCACAGACGCGGCGGGTCTTGCGCGTGCGGGCCCTGCCCTTGTGAGCCCGCCGGATCGTCCAGGGATAAAGTACAGGGAAAATACTGGTTGAAAAGCGAGTTCCCAGACTCTAAGCTAGAGGGAACATATGGTTTCGCTTGACCTCCGCCCCGGGGATCCGGGTTCGCGGCGGAGGAAGGCCCAGGGGAGCCTGACGCGAGGAGAACCGACGGTTTGAACCAGTTTTACCGGAACCTGGCACTCTGGCTGGTGATCGGCCTCATCATGATTGCCATCTTCCAGATCTTCCGCCCGCGGATGACCGAATCCGAGATCGGCTTCAGCGAGTTCGCGCGGGCCGTCGAGGAAGCACGCGTGCTGGAGGTGATGTTGCAGGGGGACAACGTCCGGGGCCGCTACGTCAACGGCCAGTACTTCCGGACCTATCTCCCGAAAGACCACGGACTGATCCCCCTTCTGCGGAAAAAGAACGTCAACATCCGGGTGGAGCCGCCGGACCAGGGGTCCTGGTACACCAACCTGTTGCTTTCCTGGCTTCCCATGCTGCTCCTGCTGGGCGTGTGGATTTTCTTCATGCGCCAGATGCAGACGGGGGGGACCAAGGCCCTGTCCTTCGGTAAGAGCCGGGCGCGCCTTTTGTCGGACCAGAAGAAAAAGGCCACCTTCCGGGACGTGGCGGGCGTGGATGAGGCCAAAGAAGAGCTTCAAGAGATCATCGAGTTCCTCAAAGACCCCCAGAAGTTCCAGCGGCTGGGGGGGAGGATCCCCAAAGGCGTCCTGCTGATGGGCCCGCCGGGGACGGGCAAGACCCTGCTGGCGCGGGCCATCGCCGGGGAGGCCGGCGTGCCCTTTTACTGCATCAGCGGGTCGGACTTCGTGGAGATGTTCGTGGGGGTCGGGGCCTCCCGCGTGCGGGACCTCTTCGAGCAGGGCAAGAAGCACGCCCCGTGCATCATCTTCATCGACGAGATCGACGCCGTGGGACGGCACCGGGGCGCGGGGCTCGGGGGCGGCCACGACGAGCGGGAGCAGACCCTCAACCAGCTCCTGGTCGAGATGGACGGCTTCGAGAGCAACGAAGGGGTGATCCTCATCGCCGCCACCAACCGGCCCGACGTCCTGGACCCGGCCCTTCTGCGCCCCGGGCGGTTCGACCGGCGGGTGGTGGTCCCGCGGCCCGACATCAAGGGCCGCCTGGCCATCCTCCAGGTCCACGCCCGGAACATCCCCATGACCCAGAACCTGGAGCTCCAGGTCGTGGCCCGGGGAACCCCCGGCTTTTCGGGGGCGGACCTGGCCAACCTGGTGAACGAGGCCGCCCTCTACGCCGCCGGCCAGGGCAAGAAGTTCGTCGAGATGCAGGATCTCGAGTACGCCAAAGACAAGGTGATGATGGGCAAGGAGCGGCGGAGCATGGTCATCAGCGAGGATGAGAAGCGCGTGACCGCCGTCCACGAAGCCGGCCACGCCCTCGTCTCCAAGATGATTCCCGGGACCGACCCGGTCCACAAGGTCACCATCATCCCCCGGGGCCTCGCCCTGGGCCTCACCCACGCCCTGCCCGTGGAGGATCGCTACAACCGGAACAAGGAGTTCCTCCTCGGGGAGATCGCCATCCTGATGGGCGGTCGCGCGGCGGAGCGGGTCGTCCTGAACCAGGAGAGCCAGGGCGCGGCCAACGACATCGAGCGGGCCACCCTCCAGGCCCGGAAGATGGTTTGCGAGTGGGGCATGAGCGAGCGCCTGGGCCCGCTGGCCTTCGGGAAAGAGGACGAGATGATCTTCCTGGGACGGGAGATCCAGCGCCACAAAGACTACAGCGAGAAAACCGCCGAGGCCATCGACGAGGAGATCAAGCGCATCGTCATGGAGTGCTACGAGCGGGCGGAACGGATCGTCCACGAGCAGCGGGACAAGCTCGAAGCCATCACAGAGGCCCTCATCGAGAGGGAGACCCTGGATGGAAGCGAGGTGGACCTGTTAATCGGCGGAGGGAAGCTGTCTCCGCTGCCCATCAGGCCGGAGACCAAGGAAGGCGAGTCCGACTGGCGATCCCGGCGGGGCTCCGAGGCGCCCTCCGGGTCGGCCGTCCCCGGGGAAATCCCGCCGGCCCCTCCCCGCGAGCAGCCCGCGTAAGCTTGAGCGACCCCGCCGGGCGAAGCCGCGCCGGATGAGGGAAGAAAGGCTTTCCGGACAAAGCGGCTCTCTCCCCGCCTCGTCCACCCTGGGCGGAGGCCTTCACTAGACCCACTCAGGTTCCACCAGACCCCCATGGCCAAGCTCTGCGTTAATGTCGATCACGTGGCGACGGTGCGGCAGGCGCGCCGGACGGTAGAGCCGGACCCCGTCTGGGCGGCCGTTCAGGCGGAGCTGGGCGGGGCCGTCGGGATCACCGTTCACCTGCGGGAAGACCGCCGCCACATCCAGGACCGGGACGTCCATCTGCTGCGCAAGACCGTCCGCGGCAAGCTCAACCTGGAGATGGCCGCCGTGGAGGAGATGCTCCGCTTCGCCCTGGAGGTGCGGCCGGACCAGGCGACCCTGGTGCCGGAGAAGCGGGAGGAGGTCACCACCGAAGGGGGCCTCGACGCCGCCGGCCAGGAGAACCGCCTCAAGGAATACGTCTCAGCCCTGCGGAAAGGGGGGATCCAGGCCAGCCTGTTCATCGACCCGGACCCCAAGCAGGTGTCCGCCGCCGCCCGCCTCGGGGCGGACTTCATCGAGGTCAACACCGGCGCCTACTCCGAGGCCAAGACCTCCGCCGACCTGGACCGCGAGTTCGAGGCCATCCGGGCCGCCGTCCTCCGGGCCCGCAAGGAACTCCTCGGCGTTCACGCGGGCCACGGCCTCACCTACCTGAACGTCCAGCGCATTGCCGCCCTGCCCCAGCTCTCCGAGCTGAACATCGGGCACAGCATCGTCTCCCGCGCGATCCTGACCGGCATGGAGCGGGCCGTCCGCGACATGGTCGCCCTGCTGGAGCGGGCCCCCGCCGGACGCGAATCCAAGGCCAAGGAATGATGCCCACTCCCCTGGTCACCCCGCGGGAGATGGCCGAGATCGACCGGCGCGCCATCGAGGAGTTCGGCGTGCCCGGCGTCTGCCTGATGGAAAACGCCGGGGTCTGCGTCGTCCGGGCCATGGGCGAGCGGTACGGGCGGATGGGGGGGCGGCGCGTGGGCGTCTTGGCCGGTAAGGGGAACAACGGGGGCGACGCCTTCGTGGTCGCCCGCCACCTCCACAACCAGGGCGCCCGGGTGGAGATCTATTGCCTGTTTGACCCGGAGGGGACCGAGGGGGACGCCCGCGTCCACCTCCACGCGGCCCGGAAGGTGGGGATCCCCCTGCGGGCGGTCACCGGCGAGGCGGCCCTCCGGGAGGTGGAAGACGACTGGAAAGGGGTGGAGCTGTGGGTGGACGGCGTCTTCGGCACCGGACTCGCCTCCACGCCCCGCGGGCACGTCGCCGCCGCCCTGTCCCGGCTC
Source organism: Candidatus Tectimicrobiota bacterium (assembly GCA_016190025.1). Next base: position 20,968 of record JACPRG010000044.1, on the reverse strand, counting down.
TCCGCCTCTGGCGCGCCCGTGACCGCCATCGACATCCCCTCCGGGCTTTGCGCCGAAACGGGCCGCCCGTTGGGCGTCGCCGTCCGGGCCGACCTCACGGTGACCTTCGCCCTCCCCAAAAGGGGGCACGTCCTTTACCCCGGGCCGGAGTGGACGGGAAAGCTGGTGGTGGCCGACATCGGGGTGCCGCGCGCGGCGGTCGAGGCCCAGGGGGTGCGCACGTTTCTCCTGGAATCCGGCGACGTTTCCCCCCTCTTTCCCCCCGTCCCGGCGGACGCCTACAAGGGGACCTTCGGCCACGTCCTGGTGGTGGCGGGCTCGACCGGGAAGATGGGGGCGGCTTTTCTCGCGGCGGGGGGCGCGCTCCGCTCGGGCGCGGGCCTGGTCACCCTGGCCCACCCGGAGGGCGCCGCGGCGCTCGCCGCGGCCCCGCCCGAGATGATGACCCTTCCCCTTCCCTCCACGCCATCGGGCTCCTTCTCCGAAGACGCCCTCGGGCGCGGCCTCGAGGCGGCCGCCCGGGTGGACGCCGTCGTCCTCGGTCCCGGCGTGAGCACGAACGAAGAGGCGGCCGCCTTCGTGCGGCAATGGGTCCTGCGGTGTCCGAAGCCGCTGGTGGTGGACGCCGACGGCCTGAACGCCCTGGCGGAGGGCTTCGAGGGCTGGAGCAGGGCGTCCGCTCCCCTTTGCCTCACGCCCCATCCCGGTGAAATGGCCCGGCTCCTGGGAGGCGCGGCCCGCGAGACGCAGGCGGACCGCATCGAGACGGCCCGGGCCTTCGCGCGGGGCCGGGGCGTCCATCTGGCCCTGAAGGGGGCCGGGACCGTCCTGGCCTTTCCCGAGGGGGACGTCTGGGTGAACACGACGGGCAACCCGGGCCTGGCGACGGGCGGAACGGGGGACATCCTGGCGGGCGTCGTCGGCTCGCTTTTGGCTCAGGGGCTCTGCGCCCGGGACGCCCTGGCGGCCGGGGTGTACCTGCACGGCCTGGCCGGGGACCTGACCGCCGAAGAGGTGGGGGGCCGGGGGATGTCGGCTTCCGACGTGATGGCCCGGCTGCCGGCGGCGCGGAGGCTTCTGACGGGCGGGCGGAAGTCCGCCCCACCCGCCGGGGAGAGGGCGTGAGGGTCTGGACCGTCCGGTCCGAGGGTCCCAGGGAGACCGTGGAGCTGGGGAAGGCCGTGGGCCGCCGCGTGGCCGCGGGGCACGTTCTTTGCATCACCGGGCCTTTGGGATCGGGGAAAACCGTTCTGACCCGCGGGATCGTGGAGGGCGTGCGGGGCGACGCGAAGGGTGTTCGAAGCCCCTCCTTCACGCTGGTCAACGAGTACCCCGGACCCGTCCGCGTCTATCACGTGGACCTGTATCGCACTGATTCCAGCCAGGAAATCGCCGAACTGGGTCTCGAAGAGGTCATGGGTTCGCAGGCAGGCCCCGAGGCGGGGGCGGTGATTGTGGAGTGGGGCGAGAAGATGGGGAAGCTGGCCCCGGCCGACCGGCTGGACATACGGATCAAGGTCAAAGGTCCTGAAACCCGGGAAATTGCGCTGTTGGCGAGAGGACCGAGACACGAGGCCCTCCTGGGCGCCGTCTGCGAAGACCCCTCGGGAGACTGACTCCTTTCCCCCTTTACACCTAACAAAGGTTGTGCCATAACAGAAGAGAAAGGGCACTTGGCGCGAATGTCATTCCTCAAGAGCTGTCGTTTTTGGCTTCTTTTGCTCATCGGCTCCGTCGTCGCCAGCGTCGCGTTTTTCCTTCTGACCAACGCCAAGGACCGTTTGATGCCCAAACGGTTCGAGCTTTCGGGCACGGACGCCGACCTGAGGATCAAGGACGTCTTCCTCACCGAAGACAAACAGGGGGTGAAGGCGTGGGAGCTCAAGGCCAAGTGGGCCCGGATGTACCGGCAAGAGAACAAGACCATCCTTGAAGACCTGCGGGTGAAGGTGTTCGTCCGGGGCCACAAGCCGATCCACATCACCGGGGAGGCCGGAGAGCTGGACAACGAGAAAAAGGACATCCGGATCCGGGGGAACGTAGAGGTCATCTCCGAGGAGGGGTACACGCTCCGGACGGAGGAGCTGGTGTGGCACAACGACCGGCGGGAAATTGTGACGGACCGGCCCGTCTGGATCGCGAGCCGGAATTTCCGGCTCAGCGGCAGGGGGCTGCACATCCAGGTGGACGACCAGCAGTTCCGGCTTGAGTCGAAAGTGACGGCCAACCTGATGCCGGTCGCCCTGAAGGACTGGCAAGAGCTGGGGACCAAGAAAAATTGAGGCGGCGCCTGGGGATCAGGGTCTTGTTGGGGCTTTTCGGCCTTGGGGTCTTGTGGGCCGCGGGGGACCGCCCGCCCCCTTCGGCCCAGGGCCTCCCCAGCCCAAGCCTGCTCCAGAAAGAAGACACGAAGGAGGACGGGCCCATCCACATCGTGTCCGACCGGATGGTGGCCGACAACAAGAACCAGTGGGTCCACTTCATCGGAAGCGTCACCTCCACCCGGGGAGACCTCATCATCCACAGCGACCGCCTGGAGGTCTACCGGGACCCGAAGACCCAGCGGATCGAGCGCATCGAGGCCATCGGCCGGGTGGACATCAGCCGGGCGGGGAGGTACGCCACCGCCGACAAGGCCATCTACTACGAAACCGAGGAGAAGATCATCCTTCTGGGAAACCCCAAGGCCTGGGAGAATGACAACATCATCGTCGGCCACAAGATGAGCTTCTTTCTGAAGACCGACCAGCTGATCGTGGAGGGCAATCCCAACAGGCGAGTGGACGTCGTCCTCTATCCCAAGAAGGAGAAAGAGCGCGATCGACGCGGGAGTCCAGCTGACAGAAAAAAGACCGCAGCGCCCCAAGCGCCCGGAAGCGGAGATGGAAAGGGACCCTCGGAAACAGAGCGGGCAGCTCGAGACCCGGGGGCTCGTCAAGTCGTACCGGAGCCGCCGGGTCGTCGATGAGGTCAGCCTGGAGATCCGGCCGGGAGAGATCGTCGGGCTTCTCGGTCCGAACGGGGCGGGAAAAACGACGACCTTTTACATGATCGTGGGCCTGATCCGCCCGGACGAGGGGAAGATCCTCCTCAACGGGACCGACATCTCCATCCTCCCGATGTACAGGCGTGCCCGCATGGGGATCAGCTACCTGCCCCAGGAACCCTCGGTCTTCCGGAAGCTGACGGTGGAGGAGAACATCGTGGCCATCCTCGAGGCGCAGGGCTATCGCCGCAGCGAGCGGAAAAAAAAGGCCCGGGACCTGATGGAGGAGCTGAACATCTACCACGTGCGGCGCAACCGCGGCTTTTCCCTGTCCGGCGGCGAAAGGCGGCGGGTGGAAATCTGCCGGGCCCTGGCCACCTCGCCCTCGTTCATGCTGCTCGATGAGCCCTTCGCCGGGATCGACCCCATCGTCGTGGGGGACATTCAGAACATGGTGGTCCAGCTCAAGAACCGAGGAATCGGCGTCCTGATCACCGACCACAACGTCCGCGAAACGCTCCAGATCGTCGACCGGGCGTACATCCTCAATGAAGGCCAAGTGCTGGAGAGCGGGTCCCCGGAGACAATCGCGCAAAGCAAGAGGGCGCGTGACATCTATTTAGGAGAGCGATTCTCTCTGGGAACCTGAGACTGAGGATTCATGCCATGGCCATGAAAGTCGGTCCGCAGCTTGGCCAGGTTCAGAGCCTGAGCCAAAAGCTGGTCATGACCATGATGCTCCAGCAGGCCATCAAGCTGCTGCCCCTCACCCGGCAGGAGCTGATCCTCAAGATCCGCCAGGAGATGGTGGAAAACCCGTTCCTGGAAGACGCGCTGGCCGAAGAGGAAGGCTATGACGTCACGCCGGAATGGGAAAACGGGAACCTGGAAACGGCGCCCGCCCCTTCGGAAACGGAGAACGGCGAGCCCGAGATCGACCTGACGGCCTACTTCGACCAGAACCTGGACCTGGGGTATCACGAAGGGGGATCCTCCGAGTTCCCCTCCCTGGAAAACACGCTCCGCCAGGAAACGAGCCTCTCCGAATACCTCCTGTGGCAACTCTCCCTCACCGACACCCCGAACCACCTGAAACCCATCGCCGTCCAGGTCATCGGGAACCTCAGCGAAGACGGCTACTTCCGGCTCGACCTGGAGGATTTCGCCCGCGACACCGGCTGCGCCCTCCAGGAGGCCGAGCACGCCCTCCAGATGGTCCAGGGGTTTGACCCGCCGGGAATCGCGGCGCGAAACCTCAAGGAATGCCTCACCCTTCAGGTGCGCTCCCTGCGGATCGCCGACCCGCTTCTGGAGCCGCTGCTGCAAAACCACCTGGACCAGCTGGAAGACCGCCAACTCCCCAAGCTGGCGCGCGCGCTGGGCGTGGACCTCTGCCAGGTGGTGGAGGCCGTGCGACTCATCCGCTCCCTGGACCCGCGGCCCGGCCTGCGGTACAACGAGACCAGGACCGAATACGTGTACCCGGACGTCTACGTCCTCAAGACCGGGGACGCCGCCGGGGAGGAGTACCAGGTCTTCTTGAACGAGGACGGAATGCCCCGGCTCCGGATCAACTCGACGTACCGGGCGCTCCTGCGGAGCCGGTCGGACGGCGGCGCCCGGCAATACCTGGAGGAGCGTCTGCGGTCGGCCGTCTGGCTCATCAAGAGCATCGAGCAGCGCCGGCAGACCCTCCTGAAAGTGGCCCGCAGCATCGTCCGGTTCCAGCGGGATTTCCTCGACCGCGGCGTGCAGGCCCTGCGGCCCCTCGTCCTGCGGGACGTGGCCGAGGACATCGAAATGCACGAGTCCACGGTCAGCCGGGTGACCACCGGGAAGTACATGCACACCCCGCAGGGGATCTACGAGCTCAAGTTCTTCTTCCACAGCGAGCTGAAGTCCCGCTTCGGCGAAAGCACCTCGTCGGTCTCCGTCAAGGAACAGATCCGCCGCCTGGTCGGAGAAGAGGATCCCCAGCGGCCCCTGACCGATCAGCGGATCGTGGATCTGCTCCAGGCGCGGAACGTCGAAATCGCCCGGCGCACCGTCACCAAGTACCGCAAGGAACTGAAGATCCCGCCGGCCAGCCGGCGCAAGCGAGTCGCCCTCTGAACCCCCACGGGCCGGTCACCTTCTGCGATGCAGGGACCCACGAGCCGCACGCCGTCACCCACGAAGAGACGGGAGGGTCCGTCACCCTCACCGAAACGGCAACCCCTTTCCGAGAGAGTCATCCTGGAACCCTGAAGAGACGTTTGCGTAGGAGACGCCGACATGCAGGTGGCAATCACCGCGCGACACATTGAGCTCACCGAGGCGATGAAGGCCCACGTGGAAGAGAGGCTCCAGAAACTGGAGCGGCTTGTGGACCCCGTCGTCTCCGCCAGCATCGTCCTGTCGGTGGAAAAGTACAGACACTCGGCGGAAATCACCCTCCAGGGAAACGGCTTCAACTTTCACGGGGCCGACGTCACCGGCGACCTGTACGCCGCCGTCGACAACGTGGTGGACAAGCTGCGCCGGCAGATCGAGAGGCAGAAGGCCCGGGCCTCCTCCGCCAAGGTCCGGCAGGGAAAGCGTCTGGCCGAGGCCGTGAAGTCGCAGCCGGAGCCTTCCGAGGCGCGGGAGGGGACGGTCCCCGAAGAAGAGGAGCCGGGGAGCCCGCCCCGCAGGGGGGAGGCCCCGCTGGTGGTCAAGACCTCCAACGTTCCCATCAAGCCCATGACGGTCGCCGAGGCCAGCTTGCAACTCCTCTCCAAGGGATACAAATTCTTTGTTTTTCGGAACGCGTTGACCGAGGAGATTAACGTCGTCTATCTGCTGGAAGATGGGCAGATCGGCCTCATCACCCCGGTTCGACCCTGAAAGGCGGCTGGGGGCCGACGCCCCCTGCAAGAGGGCGTCGGGCTCGCCGGGACACCGCGCGCGCCGGGTCCGGCCAGAGGGCGGGAGCTTCATGCCCGAGATTTCGGTCAGGCAGCTTTACGAGGAACAAAAAGCCCCCCTGAGGCTCGAGCTGGTCGCCGGGGCCGCGGGCCTCGACAACCGGATCCACAACGCCCGCCTCCAGAAGTACAGCCTCGCCTTCGCCGGCTATTTCGAGCACTTCCACCCGGACCGGGTCCAGATCCTAGGCAAGACGGAGCTCAGCTACCTCGCCACCCTCCCCGCAGAGCGCGCCCGGCACGTCATCCAGGCCCTCTGCGGCCATCCTATCTGCTGCATCCTGGTCACCAAAGGCCTCGACATCCCGCCGGAACTGGTGGCCGCGGCCGAGCGTTCGGACATCGCCCTGCTGAAGTCAAGCTGCCAGAGCTCGGAGGTCATCTCCCGCCTCTCCGCCTACCTGGAGGACCGCCTCGCCCCGACGACCACCCTCCACGGGGTCCTGATCGACGTGGACGGGGTGGGGGTGCTGATGCTGGGAAAGAGCGGGATCGGCAAGAGCGAAAGCGCCCTCCACCTCATCGCGCGCGGACACCGCCTCGTGGCCGACGACGTGGTGCGGATCCGGCGCCGGGACGACGCGCTGCTGGGCGGCGCCATGACCCTCGCCCGCCACCACATGGAAATCCGGGGGCTCGGGATCCTGAACATCCGGGACCTGTTCGGCGTGGCGTCCATCCAGGAGGAAAAGCGCATCGATCTCGTGATCCGCCTCGAGGAGTGGGAGGCAGGCCAGGAGTACGACCGCCTGGGGCTGGACGCCCATCGGCACGAAATCCTGGGGGTCTCCCTGCCCTTCGTCCAGATCCCCGTCACACCGGGCCGGAACATCCCGACGCTGGTCGAGGTGGCGGCGCGCAACCAGATGCTCAAGATCATGGGCTACTGCTCGGCGGAGGCGTTCAACGAGGAGGTGCTCAGGCACCTGGCCGAGAACGCTGCGCACCCTCCGCGGCCCGCCGGCCCGAGCGACGAGTGAGATGAACGCGGAAACCGTCCCCAAGCCGGCCGGCCCGCCGGAGCCGAAACCGCCCCAGGACAAGACGCCGACCCTGGGCGTGGTCATCGTGGCCCACGGCCGGCTCGCGCCCGTCCTTCAGGAAAACGCCGAGGGGATCGTGGGGGCCCTTCCCATGTGCCGGGCCATCCATGTAGATCGGAACGTGGATGTGGAGGCGGCCCGCGCCTCCATCCAGAAGGCCATCGAGGAGGTGGATGGGGGGCGGGGGGTCTTGCTCCTGACAGACATGCTGGGAGGCACCCCCTCCAACCTCAGCCTCTCTTTCCTGGGGCAGCGCAACGTGGAGGTGGTGACGGGCGTCAATCTCCCCATGCTGTTGAAGCTGCCCTTCATCCTGGATAAGCTCTCGCTGCCGGAGGCGGCGGCCTTCATCCGGGATTACGGCCGAAAGAACATCATGGTGGCCGGAGACATCCTCCAGCCGGAGCGGAAGCCATGAGTCCCGTGGTCGAGGCGGAGGTGGTCATCCGGAACCGGCTGGGCCTGCACGCCCGCCCGGCGGCCGCTTTCGTGAAGGCCGCCAACCGGTACCACAGCGAAATCGCCGTCCGCGCGGACGACCTTCAGGTGAACGGCAAGAGCATCATGGGGGTGATGATGCTGGGGGCCCCCCTCGGCGCCCGGCTCTTTCTGAAAGCGGAAGGGGAGGACGCGGAGGCCCTCATCCGGGAGCTCGTCCAACTGGTGGACAACAAGTTCAACGAAGACTCATGAGCCCGGACCGAAAAAAAAGAGAGATCCGACTTCAGGGGATCGGCGTCTCGCCCGGGATCGCCAAGGGAGAGGCCTCGGTGCTGGAAGGCGGGGACCACCCGGTTCCCCGGTACCGGATCGCGCCCTACGACGTGGAAGAGGAAGCCGCGCGGCTTCACCAGGCCCTGGAAAAGACGCGGGAAGAGCTGAGGGGCATCCGCGAGCGACTGGCCGACGGCGTCGGCGAGGAGCACCTGTTCATCCTGGACGCCCACCTCCTGATCCTGCAGGACGACCTGCTGGTAGGGGCCACGGTCGAGGGCGTGCGGCGCAACCGCTGGAACGCCGAGGCCGCCCTCGACGACACCCTGGCCGACCTTCAGGCCCGGTTCTCCAAGATGGACAGCGAATACCTGCGGGACCGCCAACACGACGTCCGCCAGCTCGTCCGCCACATCCAGCGCAACTTGATGGGCGTGCCGACCTCCGTGGCGCCGCCCAAGGGATCGCCCGTGATCGTGGCCGCCCGCGAGTTGACGGTGGCCGACCTGCTGCGGCTCAACCCGAAGCAGGTCCTCGGCTTCGTCGCCCAGTTGGGCGGGCGCACCTCCCACAGCGGCATCATCGCGGGCGCCCTGGGGTTCCCCGGGGTCCTGGGAGTGCCGGAGGCGACGGACCACATCCGCCAGGGCGACACCGTCGTCGTGGACGGCAGGAGCGGCCTCGTCATCGTCCGCCCCGCGGCCAAGACCCTGAAAGAGGTGGAGAAACTCCAGAGGTCCTACGACGACCGCCAGCGGGCCCTGCGCCGCCTGCGGGACTTGCCATGCGAGACCCGCGACGGCGTCCAGGTGACCCTGCGCGCCAACATCGGCTCGCCGCGGGAGCTGGCCGCCCTCCACACCCACGGAGCGAAGGGGATCGGCCTCTACCGGACGGAGTATCTGTTCCTGAACCGAAACGACCTGCCGGGGGAGGAGGAGCAGTTCCGCGTCTACCGGGAGGTCGTCGAAGGGGTCTCGCCCGAGCCCGTCGACTTCCGGACCTTCGACCTGGGCGGAGACGTGGCGGCCCGAACCCTCGGGGCCTCGGAGGAGCCGAACCCGGCGCTCGGCCTGCGGGCCATCCGCCTGGCCCTGGCCCACCAGGACGTCCTGCGGACCCAGCTGCGGGCCCTGCTGAGGGCGTCGGCCCACGGGCGGCTGCGGATCCTCCACCCCTTCATCTCCGGCCTGGAGGAGGTCCGTCGGGCGGACGCCCTGCTCCGAGAGGTGATCTCCGAGCTCGCCGCCGAGGGAATCGCGCCGGAGAACGCGCCCCCTGTGGGGATCATGGTGGAAACCCCGTCCGCGGCCCTTTTGGCCGACGTCCTGGCCCGGGAGGCGGACTTCTTCATCATCGGGACCAACGACCTGGTTCAGTACACCCTGGCGGCCGACCGGGGGAACGAGCGGGTGGCCCAACTCTACGACCCCCTGCATCCGGCCGTCCTGCGGCTCATCCGGGGCGTCCGGCAGGCGGCCCTGGAGGCGGACATCGGAGTGAGCGTGTGCGGCGAGATGGCCGGCGACCCGGCGTCGGCCGCGCTCTTGGTCGGCATGGGCATCCGGGAGCTCAGCATGAGCCCGCAGCGAATCCCCCAAGTGAAGGAGGTCTTGCGAAGGATCTCTTCCGGCCAAGCGGAGGAGTGGGTCCGGAGGGCTTCCGCCCTCCCCACGACCGAGGAGGTCCGCGCCTGGGTCGCCAGGCACCTGGATTTTGACAAGTCCGCCGCGTCGGCCCCCGAGGCGCGCGTGGCGATGGGCCGGACGGGCTGAGCGCCCAGGGCGTCACCCCTGTTCCCGTTGACAAGCCGCAGGCTGAAAGGAAACTCCCGAACGTGAAATCCAACTTTCTCTTTACGTCCGAGTCCGTGACAGAGGGGCACCCCGACAAGGTGGCAGACCAGATCTCCGACGCCGTCCTCGACGCCATCTACGAGCAAGACCCCATGGGCCGCGTGGCCTGTGAAACCCTCGTCACCACGGGGCTCATCTTCGTGGCGGGGGAGATCAGCACGCGCTGCTACGTGGACATCCCCAAGATCGCCCGCGAGACGATCCGCCAGATCGGCTACACCCGCGCCAAGTACGGATTCGACTACGAAACCTGCGCCGTCATCACCTCCATCGACGAGCAATCCCCCGACATCGCCATCGGGGTCACCGAGACGGGCGAGCACGAGCAGGGCGCCGGCGACCAGGGCCTGATGTTCGGTTACGCCACCAACGAGACCGAAGAGCTGATGCCCGTGCCGATCCTGCTGGCCCACAGGCTCTGCATGCGGCTGGCGAAGGTCCGCAAAGAGGACATCATCCCCTACCTCCGGCCGGACGGGAAGAGCCAGGTCACCGTGGAATACGAGAACGGAACGCCCCGCCGGGTGGACGCCATCGTCGTCTCCTCCCAGCACGGCCCCGACGTCCAACTGGCTGAGATCCGGGAGGACATCATCGAGAAGGTCATCAAGCCCGCGATTCCCCCGGCCCTGCTGGATGAGGAAAACGTCACCTATTACGTGAACCCGACCGGCCGGTTCGTCGTCGGAGGCCCCATGGGGGACACCGGCCTGACGGGGCGGAAGATCATCGTGGACACCTACGGCGGCGTCGGCAGCCACGGCGGGGGGGCCTTTTCGGGGAAGGACCCCTCCAAAGTCGATCGCTCCGCCTCCTACATGGTCCGGCACATCGCCAAGAACCTGGTGGCCTGCGGCGCCATGGACAAGTGCGAAGTCCAGGTGGCCTACGCCATCGGGGTGGCCGACCCGGTGTCCATCCTGGTGGACGATTTCAGCACGGGGCGGGTCGACCTGGAAAAGGCCCGCAAGGTCATCCGGGAGATCTTCCCCCTCAAGCCGAAGCAGATCATCGACTACTTGCAATTGCGGCGGCCCATCTACCGAAAGACGGCCGTGTACGGCCACTTCGGACGCAGCGAGCCCGAGTTCACCTGGGAGAAGACCGACCGGGTGGACGACCTCAGAACGGCCCTCGGCCTCTGACCCCCCGCCAAGACCGGCCCCTTTCAAGGACCGCGGAGACACCGAATGGACCATCACGTCAAAGACCTCTCCTTAGCGCCCAAGGGCGAACTCCGGATGGAATGGGCCATGCGGTCCATGCCCGCCCTGGCCTCCATTCAGAGGCGCTTCGCCAAGGAGCGCCCGCTGGCGGGAACCCGGATCTCGGCCTGTCTGCACGTCACCACCGAGACGGCCGCCCTGGCCCTGGCCCTGCAGGCGGGGGGCGCCGAATTGCGGCTTTGCGCCTCGAACCCCCTCAGCACCCAGGACGACATCGCGGCCGCCCTGGTGGAGGGCCACGACATTTCCGTGTACGCCATCAAGGGCGAAGACAACAAAACCTACTACGGCCACATCGCCTCCGCCCTGGACCACCGGCCCCAGATCACCCTGGACGACGGCGCCGACCTGGTCTCCACCCTTCACAGCGGGCGGAAGGACCTCCTGCCGGGCGTCCTGGCGGGCACGGAGGAGACGACCACCGGCGTCATCCGCCTGCGCAGCATGGCGGAGAAGGGCGTCCTCGCCTACCCCATCATCTCGGTCAACGACGCCCAGACCAAGCACCTGTTCGACAACCGCTACGGCACCGGGCAAAGCACCGTGGACGCCATCGTGCGCGCCACCAACCGCCTGCTGGCCGGCTCCACGTTCGTCCTGGCCGGCTACGGATGGTGCGGCAAGGGCGTGGCCATGCGGGCACGGGGGATGGGGGCCAACATCATCGTGACCGAGGTCGACCCCATCCGGGCCCTCGAGGCCCTGATGGACGGCTTCCGCGTCCTGCCCATGGAGGAGGCGGCCCCCGTCGGGGACTTCTTCTGCACCGTGACGGGCGACGTCTCCGTCCTGCGCAAAGAGCACTTCGCGGCCATGAAGGACGGAGCCATCCTGGCCAACTCCGGCCACTTCAACGTGGAGCTGGACATGGAAGAGCTGGAGCGGAGCGCGGTCGAAAAGCGCAGGCTCCGCGACTTCGTGGACGAATACCGGCTGCCATCCGGCAAGCGCCTCGTCGTCCTGGGCGAGGGCCGGCTGGTCAACCTGTCCGCCGCGGAGGGCCACCCCAGCAGCGTCATGGACCTGAGCTTCGCCAACCAGGCCCTCTCCGTCGAATACCTGGTGAAGAACCACGACGGGCTGGAAAAACGGGTGTACCCTGTCCCGGAGGCGATTGACCGGGAAGTGGCGCGCCTGAAGCTGGAAGCGATGGGGGCGCGGATCGACCGGCTCACGGAGAAGCAGGCGGCCTACCTGTCCTCCTGGGAGCAGGGGACGTAGCGTAAAAATCACGACGAGCCCGGGGTCCGGCCGCGAGGCGCGCCACCGCAAAGGAGGGGGGCTCGACACGGGCCGGCTCCCTCCGCCGCGCGAAAAGGGCGCAACCGGGGGTTGCGCGAAACCCTCGGAATCCTCAGATTACACTGAGTGGCAGGCGCGATCCGGCGCCGGATGGCGCGCCGGGGGCGCTCGCATCCGGTCCGCGTCTTCCGGAGACCCGGGAAGCGGGCGCGGGACGGATTCTTTGGGTCCACGACCCGCACCTTCGGCCAAGGCAAGGGCTTCAGCCCGCGCTTGGAGGACAGGGCGAATGGCAAATCCATCCATGACGGAAGAACAAGTGCTGGACTCCCTCCGTCGGATCAAAGACCCGGACCTGGGGCGGGACATCGTCTCTTTGGGGTTCGTGAAAAACCTCAAGGTCGAGGGGCCGCGAGTGGCCTTCACCATCGAGCTGACGACCCCCGCCTGCCCCGTCAAAGACCAGATGAAGGCCCAGGCCGAGCAACTCGTGAAGGGGCTGCCGGGCGTCAAAGAGGTGGCCGTGCAGATGACGGCCAAAGTGCCCCAGGGCCGGGTGACAGCCAACCGGCAGGCTATCCCGGGGGTGAAGAACATCATCGCGGTCGCCAGCGGAAAAGGGGGGGTTGGCAAGTCCACCGTCGCGGTGAACCTGGCCCTGGCCCTGGCCCAGTTCGGGGCGGTTGTCGGCCTGATGGACTCGGACATCTTCGGCCCCAGCGTCCCCCTGATGATGAACGTCACCGGCCAACCCCGCGTCGGCCCGGAAAACCGGATCCTCCCGATGCAGAACTACGGGGTGAAGCTCATGTCGATGGGCCTCCTCCTGGGAGACCGGGACGACACGCCCATCATCTGGCGCGGCCCGATGGTCATGCAGGCCGTCACCCAGTTCGTCCAGAACGTGGACTGGGGGGAGCTGGACTACCTGGTCGTGGACATGCCCCCCGGCACCGGCGACGCCCACCTGACCTTGACCCAAAAAGTCCCCCTCACCGGGGCGATCATCGTCACCACCCCCCAGGACATCGCCCTGCTGGACGCGAAAAAGGGCCTCCAGATGTTCAACAAGGTGGAAACCCCCATCCTGGGGATCGTCGAGAACATGAGCTACTTCCTTTGCCCCCACTGCGGGGAGCGCTCGGAAATCTTCGGATACGGCGGGGGGAAAAGGATGGCCGACCGATACAACGTCCCCTTCCTGGGGGAAATCCCCCTGGATATCCGGGTCCGGGAGAGGGGCGATGAGGGGAGGCCCATCGTGTACGCGGACCCCGAATCCCCCGTGGCCGAGGCCTTCCGGAACGTGGCGAGCGCCGTCGCCGCCCGGGTCAGCGCCATCAATATCGGCCGAGGGACGGCGGACAGGCCCGACTCGCAAGGGTTCATCCCGCTCAGGGTGGGTTGAATCCCGCCGCTGAACCCGGGGGGACTGGACTTGACCCTCAGGCCGTGCACGGCGCTTTCTTCAGAGGCGGGGCGATCGCGCGCGGGCGGCGCGCCCTTGCTTCCCAAAGGCGGAACCCCCTTGTGAGACAGGCGGCTTGCGAAAGGCGCTCCCCGGCGAACCCGGCCGGCTTGCGGGCGGGCCTTGTCCTGTCCTTTCTGCTCTTCTCTTGCGCGCTGCCGCCGGAGGAGAAACCCCAGGCTCAACCCGAGCCCCCGGCCTACATCGACCTGCTCCTGACGGCTGACGCACGAAGCGCCCCCTTCGAGGAGGAAAGGGCCTCCGCTCCGCTCGCCGAGCTGAGGGGAACGGAGCTTTTCTCCCGGGACATAACGGCCATCGAGCCCCTCGTGGGCGTCCGTTTCGACTTCCGGGTCTCCCGGACGGACGCCCCCCCCTCCCCTGAGAAGAAAACGCCCGCGGGGACGGGGCCGGCCGGGGACCGCCCGGCGGGCGCAACAAAAACCACGCCCCCCGCACCCTCCAGTCCGGCCAACCCGGCGGAGCCGGCCGGGACGCGCTCCAACACCGTCGGGCGATACGTGACAAAGGACGCGCCGGCCCGGCGCCCGCGGGAGCTGCCCACCGTCTCCTGCGGCCCCGGGATCGAGGGAAACGAGACGGTCTCGCTCGGGGGTCTGGCCGACGGCGCGGCGCGAAAAGCCCTCCGCATCCTCCGCGAGGAAGGCGAGCGCGAGCTGACCCTGATCGCCGACGAAAGCGATTACGGCCGCAGAGGCCGACGGTTGATCGCGCGGGAGGCCGGCCTCCTGGGAATGACGGCCCGCCCCACCGTCCTGTCCTCGGCGGAAGCGAAGGGCCTCCGGGACGCCCTCCGGGATGCCCGAGGGAAACCCGTCCTCGCCTGGCTGGACCGGGACGGCGCGGAATCGCTCATCCAAGCGGCCCGGGACGCGGCGTACGCGGGAAAAATCCTCCTCGGCCCGGCGGCGGTGGACCCGCTTCTCGCCTCCCCTCCGGAACGCCGGTGGTCGGCCCAGGAGATGAAGCCCCCCGCGGCGGAGCCGGGAGAGGCGATCCTGGCCGTCGGACACAAGCTGGCGGCGGCGGAGGCCCTGGGCGAGGACGACCCGGTGAAACGAAGGCTCGAGAGATTCCGCGACGCCTACTTTGCGTCCTTCCGCCAGCCCCCTTCCCTCCTCTCCGCCTGCGTCTACGACGCCCTCTCGCTCTTGATGGAATCGCTTGTCGGGGTGGCGGACCCGAAGGACATCCCAGCCATGGGGACCCGCGCTTTGGCCCGGATGCGCGGACGGAAAACGCTTGAAGGGACGCTGGGGACGTACCGCCTGACCGGGGGAGAAGGGCTCCCCAAAGAAGGGGCGCTCGGCGAGGAATCCTTCCTTCTCCTGCGCGCCCTCGACGGGAAATGGACGCCTTTTCAGGCGCCCGGCGGCCGCCTCCCGGGGTTCAAGGAATAAACTCGCGGCCGGCGGCGCGCACCTCTCTGCGCCGGGGGTCGTCTCCACCCTTCACGACAGCTTCACCGCCAGCCAGTCCGCCATTTTCACCCGCTCGATGTGGGCCACGTGGTGGACGCCGTGGATCCCCTTCTCCACCAGGACGAGCTCAGTTTCCCCCCCGGCTTCCCGCACGACGCGCTCCGCTATCGCCGCGGGCACGATGGCATCGAGCTTTCCGTGGAGAACGTAGAGGGGGCACCGGATGTTTTTCAGGATCCCCGCCTGGGTGAAGGGCTTGAGGTAGGCCTTGGCCTCCTCCCAGCTCCCGGTCTTCGTGACGAACTGGAAGCCGTCCTTGATGATGGGGGGCATAGAGTCGAAGTGCTCGAAGTCGTAGAAGGCCCCGTAGGCGACACAAGCCCGAAAGCGCGGCTCATGGGCGGCACACAGGGGGGCGTAATAGCCGCCGAGGCTTCTTCCGAGAACCCCTATCCTCTCCCTGTGGATCTCCGGCCGGGTCAACAGGTATTCCAGGACCGCGGTCCCCGTCCGCTCAAAGCCGGGCTGCATGGGCAGATCGAAGTAGACCTCTCCCTGTCCCGGGCCGTCGTACGTGAAGGTGGCGATCCCCCGGCGGAGGCAAAAGTCCTCGAAGAGATAGCTCTCCTCCTTGGTGCTCTCCAGCCCCCCGAGGAGGACGACGCAAGGGAACTTGGCGCGGCCGATCGGCAACCTCAGGTAGCCCGGCAGGACGGTCCCCTCGAAGGGGATCTCGACCCGCTCGGCCGGGGGGAAAAGAAGCGGCGCGCACCGCTTGTAGAGCTCCACCTTCCGGCGCTGCGCGGCGGTTTTCTTCTCCGGGTCGTGCCAGAAGAGGTACTGGCCGTAGTGGATGTAGAGGCTGGCGAGCCAGAGGAACTCCCCCGCCGTGACCCTCGCCCCTTTCTGGAGGGCCTCCTCCCCCAGGGCCTCGAAGCGGCTCGCCATCCGGCACCAGACGCCGCACCAGTCGTCCCACGTCTTCGTCTGGGCGCGCATCTCCTGAAGGTCGTTGTAGTTCACGCCGTCGGACAGAAGCCGCGCGGTGTAATAATCCCAAAGCTGGTTCACGTTGTATCCGGCCATGAAGGACTTCTCCATCAAACGAGACCCAACCTTGCAGGTGGGAGGGTTCGGCGAACGCGCCCCTCACCTCTCATCGCCAACCCGAACGGAGACCTCGTATCTTATGATCCGCGGGGCGTTTTTGAAAGCCGGTCCCCGGCTCCCGGGCCGCGCCGCGAGACGGAGGGATCCACCTTGGGCCAGAAGGCTGCTGAAAAGCGATCTTTTGTCGCGAAAGGAAAGTCTTGCGAGGGGCCAGGGCAAAGCCTTACAAATCACGTCCCGAGCGGGGTCGAGGGAGACCCTTTGGAAAACCCGGCCGGTTTTTCGCCCCGCCCGCGACGTCGGATCGGGCCGGAGATTGCCGGCTTGGCGATGCAGAGTGGAATTTCATCGGCCGGCCGGCGAAAGCACCCCGGCGGGGACGCAGACGAACCCCTCCATCAGCCGGCGGGCCGTGCGGATGACAGTGGCCTTGAGGAGCTCCCCATCCCGGACCTCGGCCTCCACCTCGATCACCCCGGCCGGGTGGCCGATGCGCAGGGTTCGCGGGAGCCCTCCGCGGGCCTCGCGGACGATCCGGTTCACCAGGGTCCCTTCGATGAAGGCGGCCGCGGCGGTGCAGATGGCGCCCGTGAGGGCGTACGCCTTGTGGGCCCTGCCCATGGAAAGCATGCGGCCCCGCAGGTCGTGGCTCTCCGCCGGAACGGTCTTCCCGGAGGCATCCGGGTAATCCGCCGGCGGGGCGACCACCGCGACCTTGGGGACGGCCGGGCTTTCCGCGCGCGCCCGAGCCGGGTCGGCGACGAAGCCGAGGCGGCGGGCCACCTCTCCCCGGATCTTCTCCAGCCTCGCCAACGCCTCCCCCGAGGTCTCCATCTCCGCGGCGGACTCCGACCCCGTCCAGCCCACGTCCTCCGCGCGGACGAAGAAGAGCGGGTTGGCGGCGTCCACGACCGAGAGCGCGACACGGCCCAGATCCGCCACCTCCATTTCCTCGATGGGCTTCCCCGTGGGCAGCAGCTTCCCCGTCACCGCCCCGCCCGCCCCCAGAAATCCCACGCGGATCGGCGGGGCCGTCCCCGGCACGCCCGGGATGGAGGTATCGCCCTCTTCCACCGGAGCGCCGTCCCGGACGGGGACGTCGATTTCGAGGATCTTCCCCGTGTTGGTGTTGAGGACGCGGACCCGGGCCGACGGTCCCGCGAGCTCGACCCACCCCTCCTGCGCGGCGAACAGGCCGACGGCGGAGGAGATGTTGCCGCAGTTGCCGCGCCAATCGACGAACGGCCGGTCGACCGCCACCTGGGCGAAGGTGTAGTTCACGTCCACGCCGGGCTCCGACGAGGGGGCCACGATGGCGCACTTGCTGGTCAGGGGGTCGGCGCCGCCCAGTCCGTCGATCTGCCGGGGGTCGGGGCTCCCGAAGACCGCCAGGAGGATCTGCTCGCGCGCCTCGCGGCCCTCCGGCAGGTCCGGCTCCTTGAAGAAGAGCGCCTTGCTCGTCCCCCCCCGCATGATCACACAGGGAATCTTCGCTTGCATCATCGGTCCCCTCCTGCTGTAGCCCTTTCCAAAGGCTAAGACTCAGGATGGATTCTGTCAAACCACAGGCTTCACATCCCCCGCTCCAGGCCTTCTCTGGACACTCCGTTTTTGCGTCGAGAACGCGGACGATCTCGGCTTTCGGGCATGAAAAAGGGGCCACGGAATTTCCGTAACCCCTTGATTTTCCCGGTCGGGGCGAGGGCAGCAGCCGCCGCGAAGAGAAAAGAGGAAGCCCTTAAGAGACAGCCGTTCCCCCCTTGGGTTTCCGCCGCACAGTCAGGGGGCGGGGGGGCCCGGCTATCTGTTTCGGGAGTTCCGGCCCTCGATTCGACGAAGCTTGAGGTAGAGGGCTCCCGCTACGAAGAGGGTCAACAGGATGGGGAAGATCACCCACCTCCGGCGGTCCCGCCACTCTTTCAAGGCGGCGACCCCCGCATCGAATCCCGCCTGGGAGATCTTCATGCCTTTGGCCGCTTCCTTCTCCACCTCGGCAATGGAAAAGGTGTGGATTTTTGTCCGCGCGCCAATCAGGGCTGCCCGGGTCTCCTTCATTTGCAGCTTGGCCTCAGACACCTCCATGCCGGCGCGTTCCGCTTTGTCCAACTCCTCGTCGGCCCGCTTCATGGCACTCTTGAGGGCTTCAATCCGCGCCCGCATCTCGGTCCCCGTCTGAATTCCCTTGAAGCCCGGGTCGTGACAACGGGCGCAGAGGGCGGGCGGCTGCCCGCCGACCATCTCGTCGTTGGCGCGGAGGATCCGATGGTTGAAATGACAAACGGCGCACTCCGGCAATCCGAGATCGTCAAAGGCCTTTTTGTGGGGACTCTTGACGAAGTAGTCCCGGTTGTTGACGTGGCATTGGCCGCACACACCGCTCACCGACTCGACGGCGGGGGGGAAGGCGCCGTGGTTGCCGTGGCAGTCGTTGCAGGTAGGGGCTGAGAGGTCGCGCTTGACCAGGAGGAGCTCAGCGTGGACGCTCTGTGAGTACTCCTCAAGCTGGTTGGTGGGGATTTGGTACTCCCTCATGTACTCCTTGTCCGCGTGGCACTTGGCGCAGGTCTTGGCCACATTGATCGGGTAGATCGGGGAGGCGGCGCGGGAGGCCGGGAGGATGCCGTGGGCGCCGTGACAGCTGATGCACGTCGCCACCTTCACGTCCCCCTGCGCAAGGCGCTTGCCGTGCACACTGGTCTGGTACGCCTGGAACTGGTCCACCGGCATGGTCGGATTGAACGGGCGCATGTAAGCCAGATCGCCGTGACACCTGTTGCAAAACCGTGGAACCTCCCCCGTCTTGGGCGCGCGGACGAAGCCTTTCTCCTTGGACATGGAGACGGTGGGAGACATCGAGGTCGGGTCTCCCCCATGACAGCTCGCGCACGACAGGCCCTTCTCCGCGTGAATGTCCTGTTTCAACTTCTCGACCGGCCCTCCCAGCTTGGGCCCGAGGATGCGGTGACACTGGACGCAGGAGTCGGGCTTCCCGGCGGGGGTCTGGGCCGCCCCTGACCCGACGACGAAGAGCGCGGCCGCGCCGGAGACCAAAATCCAAAGGGCGATGGGGCGGATCATCTCTTTCTTCACCGAGTCCTCAGTAGGGCTTGAGGTACGCCAGAGCAATCATGGTGACCATGTACACGATGGCCGCAACCCCGAAGGCCGTCACCAGCCAGTGCCGCCGTCCCCGCGCCGCCCACCGGTCCCAGAAGGGGACGAGGAAAAGGGCCAGTCCAAAGACTCCGACCGTGTAGACGCCGAAGGCCTCCCCTTCCATGCCGAGAACCTTGGGCGGGATGTACTTGAGCGTTTGCGAGAGGTAGGTGAAGTACCACTCGGGCCGGATCCCCGCGGGTGCCGGGGCGAGAGGGTCCGCCTTCTCCCCCACCTCCCACGGGAAGTACACCGAGATCACCCCCAAAAGCCCGAGGACGATCACCCAGACGATGGACTCCCGCATCACGAAATTCGGCAGAAAGGGGATGTTCTTGGAAGCGGGGGAGCCCAAGGGCTCGCTCATTCCGAACCGCTGGATCAGCAGCAGGTGGAGCATCAGGACCACCACGAAGACCGGGGGCAGGATGCCCACGTGGAACGCGAAAAAGCGCGTGAGGGTGGGCCCGCCGATCTCGTCGGCTCCCAGAAGGAAGCGCCCCAGGCTTTCCCCCAGCACGGGGACCAGCTTCGTGAGGTCGGTGCCGATCTTGGTGGCGAAGTAAGAGAGCTTTGTCCAGGGCAGCAGGTATCCCGAGAAGCCGAAACCCATGGCCAACACCATCAGAAGAAAGCCGCTCACCCACGTCAGTTCCCGCGGGGGGCGATAGGCCCGCATGAAGTAGACACTGAAGAAATGAAGGAAAACGGCCAGGATCATCAGGTTCGCAGACCAGCTGTGGATGGACCGGAGCAGCCAGCCGTAGGGAACCTTGGCGGAAATGAGCAGGACGCTCTCGTGAGCGGCTTCGGGCGTCGGGGTGTAGTAGAGCAGGAGCAGGACGCCCGTCAGCACCTGGACGCCGAAAAACAAAAGGGCCAGCCCGCCCATGAAGTAAATGTAAGAGGTGGCGTGCCAGGGAACCTGCTTGTGGCGCAGGAAGGCCATCGCCTCCACAATGGGCAGCCGGGAGCGCAACCAGGAAGCGCGCGCGTGTTTCGACTCGGGCTGAATCTGTTCCTCCACGCTTAGGACTCTCAGGCTTTTCGAGAAACGAAGACGTCTTCGCCCCGGACCGACACGTCGTACTGCTCCAGGGGGCGAGGGGGAGGGCCGGCGATGTTTTTCCCATACAGGTCATAGTGGCCGTTGTGACAGGCGCACCAGATGTGCTCCAGATCGGCGCGGTATTGAACGGTGCAGGCCAGATGGGTGCATTGGGAGTTGAAGGCGCGAAACTCTCCCGAAGGCGTGCGGACCAAAATACCGAGACTGCTGCCAAACCGGAACAGCTTCCCCGAGCCGGGCCGGAGCTCGGCTGCCTTGGCGGCCTGGACGGTTCCCAGATGAGCGCCGGGGACCTTGGGGGGGATGAGATACCGGAGGACCGGGTACAACATGATCCCCAAGAAGGCCACGAGCCCGCCGCCCAAAAAAAAGTCTAAAACGCCTCGGCGACTGACGCGGAATTCAGCTTCCTGAGCCACAGCATCTCTCCTTCCCGGGAGGAGTGGCCGCACACATCCGTCGAAATTATAGCAATTCTCTTCGCCGGGTGGCAATGATCTATGTCATAAAACACAATTGTCTATGTCATAAAAAATGTCCGGCCGGCCGGGAAACCGCCCAGCCGCCATGGGCAAGGGACTTTCCACGCCGTTTCCCCCGACTCGCCAAGTGTATCGCCCTTGGATTGTTGGACACGAAGTTGAGTTTATTTTCCTTCATGCGGCCTCGGCCAGCGAGGCCCGTTTTTCCGCCCGCACCTGCGCGGGCGTG
>JACPRG010000043.1 GCA_016190025.1 Candidatus Tectimicrobiota bacterium | reverse complement strand
TCTTCGCTCCGGCTGTCCGGCCCGAAGCCGAAGAAGACCTCCGTCGGGTCGCGCTCGAAGCGGACCCCCACCGAGGCGGCCCACCTCCCATCCTCTCCCAACCGGGGGGCCTCAAACTCGGCTAAAAAATCCGAATCCACGTCCAGGGACTGGATGGCGATGAAGCGGTATTTCGCGTCGTTGGGGAG
This sequence comes from Candidatus Tectimicrobiota bacterium, assembly GCA_016190025.1. The sequence continues at coordinate 10,094 of JACPRG010000043.1, read as the reverse complement.
GTACCCGAGCCAGCGGAAGGCCCCCTTCAGCCCGGTCTCCGTGTTGAAGATGGCCGAGGGGGCCAGAATGTTCTCCACCTTCCCCTGCTTGTCGAAGAACAAGACGACGGGAAGGAGACCGAATTCATCCCCCTTGTTCGGGGAGGTCGCGAAGGCCGGAAGCGGGAGGATCAGAGGCTCGGTCCGCACCTCCTCCGTGCTCAGCTCGGGCCGCCTGCGAAAGTCCGAGGGCTGGTACTGGGCGACCTGCGGGAAAGGGTCCGTGGGAGACGGCAGGCCCAGCGAAAGGCTCGGCGGAGGCAGACCCTGGAAGTCTTGATCTTGGAGGGTTTCGGCGCGAGGGATGGACGAAAGCCAGCTCAGACCCGCCCAGACGGCCAAAGCCGCCAGGAGCCGGCGGCCCCAAGCCGCCCCCCGCTTCTTTTCTTTCACACGGCAGTCCTTTACGCTTCGTCCGGAGATGTCCCGCCGAGGCCTCCGGAGGGGGCGGGGTCGTTCAGCTTTTCCTTCTCCGGGCAGTCAGATGGGAGCGAGCCCGGCGGGCGAAACCAAGTGGAAAATATATCCCGCGGGTGGAAGCCCTGCAAGGGGCGGCCCGCCCGCCGGCGGCCTTTGGGCGCGCGAGGGCGGCCCTGCGTTGACAAACGCCCTCAAACGCCCATACACTCAACCGGTTTTCGCCGCCGCTCATTCTTCGACAGCTTCGGAGATGGCATTGTGAAAAAAACAGGCTGCCGCTGGAGGGGTCTCCGCTCACTGGGGCTCCACGGGGGGGTTGTGGGCGCGCTGTTGGCCCTCGCGCTCTCCGGCGCGCACGCCCAACCCCAGGCCGTGGACCCCCGGGAAATCCTGGGGCCCCTGCCCATCCCAAACCTCCAGCCCGTTCACCTCCTCTTCTTCGAGTTCACGCCGGAGAGGGCCTACGCCCTTCCCAAAGGACGCCTGCAGGTCCGGCTGGACATCACCGAGACAAATACCCTCCTGGACGACCTGGACAAGGAGCCCTCCTTCAAGGCCGACGTCGAGATGACCCGCTTCTCCTGGCGGTTCCGGTACGGCCTGACCGACCGGCTGACGCTCGGGCTGAACCTCCCGCTCGTCTTCACCCACGGCCCGTTTCTGGACACCCTCATCGACCAGGTGGAGCGCACCTTCGGCAAGCTCCGCAGCGACCGGGAGGCCGAGCGGGAGGACCAGGTGGACGTCCGGCTGGTCAGCGGAGGGACGCCGGAGATCGGACTGACTGAGGGTGGCTTCGGGCTCGGAGACGTCTCTCTCGAGGGAAAGTACCAGGTCCTCCAGGAAACCCTTTGGGTCCCGGCCGTCTCTTTCCGCGCGGCGGTGAAGCTCCCCACCGGGGATTTCGAGAAGCTTCGCGGAAGCGAGGAATTCGATGGGGCCTTCGGCCTGGCCGTCCAGAAAATCTGGGGCCTTTGGAGCGTCTCCGCCGGGGGCGGCGTGACCCTCCCGGGCAATCCCTTCAAGGACCCCGCCCTGGACCCGGACCCCATTCTGTACGCCCACCTGGCCCTGGAGCGGCTGATCACCGCCCGTTGGTCGGTGGTGGCCCAGGGGAAATGGGCGAGCGGCCTCATGGACTCCAAGGCCGAGCCGAGGGTCCGTCCGCTGACCGACCGCAGCCTCGAGGCCCAGGTGGGCGTCAAGTGGGCCTTCGCCAGGAACTGGCTGGCCCAGCTCGCGTTCGTCGAAGATTTTGGCGATTCGGCCGCCGTCGGTTCGGATTTCACCTTCCTCCTCTCCCTCGGCGCGCAGTTCGACCTGAAATAGCGCGACGCCCCGGCTCCCCCCGCCCGACGCTTCGGTTGACAACCCGGCGAAGCGTCTCTAGCATGGAATTAGTGTCAGCGGCAGGCCCGGCCGCGGGAGGAGGGCTGCGGAGGCCGGGTTTTGTGATTTCATTGAGTGATTTTTCACCGGGAATTGCGGATTCCACTCCCTTGACGTTCGACCGCCCCGCCGGCGTCAGCGTCCAGGGACGGATCGCATTCAGATAGGAAACCCATCGTGGCGATTCCGCTGATTCAGCAGATCCGTGTCGGCGCATACATCCTGAAGCAGCGCGTCCGGGGGAACAAGCGGTATCCGCTGGTCCTGATGCTGGAGCCGCTGTTCCGCTGCAACCTGGCCTGCGCCGGGTGCGGCAAGATCGACTACCCGGAGGACATCCTCAACATGCGCCTGAGCGTCGAGGACTGCCTGCGGGCGGTGGATGAATGCGGGGCGCCCATCGTGTCCATCCCGGGCGGCGAGCCGCTGATCCACAAAGACATCGGCGCCATTGTCACCGGCATCGTTGCGCGAAAAAAGTTCGTCTACCTGTGCACCAACGCCCTCCTGCTCGAAAAGAAGCTCCCCCTCTTCAAGCCCAGCCCGTACCTGACCTTTTCCATCCACCTCGACGGCGACCGGGAGCACCACGACGCGTCGGTCTGTCAGGAGGGCGTCTACGACAAGGCGGTGAAAGTCATCGAGGAGGTCCGGGAAGCGGGTTTCCGCGCCAACGTCAACTGCACCCTGTTCGACGGGTCCGACCCGGAAAACGTGGCCGCCTTCTTCGACTCGGTGATGGAGATGGGCGTCGATTCGATCACCGTGTCGCCCGGATACGCCTACGAGCGCGCCCCGGACCAGGAGCATTTCCTCAACCGCCGGAAGACCAAGACCCTTTTCCGCGAGATCTTCCGCCGCGGCCAGGGCCGCAAGTGGCGCTTCAGCCACTCCAGCCTCTACCTCGACTTCTTGGCCGGCAACCAGCAATACCGCTGTACGCCGTGGGGTAACCCCACGTACAACATCTTCGGCTGGCAGCGGCCGTGCTACCTCCTCGGGGAAGGCTACGCCCCCTCCTTCCGGGCGCTGATGGAGGAGACCGACTGGGACCTCTACGGGACCGGCAATTACGAGAAGTGCGCCGACTGCATGGCCCACTGCGGCTACGAGGCGACCGCCGTCGCCGACACCCTGGCCCACCCGGGGAAGGCCCTGAAGGCGGCCCTCCGGGGAGTCCGGACCGAGGGGGAAATGGCCCCGGAGATCCCGCTGGAGGGAGCGCGGCCGGCCGGGCGCGACTACGAGGCGCGGGTGAAGCAGCTGAGCATCGAGCTGAAGCGCAGAGAGGCGCGCAGTCGGGAGCCCGCGACCGTGGCGTAAGGGCGCAGCCGCCGCCCGAAACACCCCCAAACCCCCGCGGCGAACGTCCTGCCTTGAAAGTCTTCGTCACGGGCGGCTCCGGATTCGTCGGAGCGAACCTGATCCGCCTCCTCGTATCGGAGGGCTTCACCGTCCGGGCGCTGGTCCGTCCCGGAAGCCTCCGGTCCCACCTGGCCGATCTGCCCCGGGAGCGCGTGGAGTGGGTGGAGGGCGACCTGGCCTCCCCCGAGGGGCTGCGCCACGCCATGGAGGGATGCCGGCGCCTCTACCACGTGGCGGCCGATTACCGGCTCTGGGTGCCGGACCCGGCGTCCATGTACGCCGTCAACGTCCGGGCGACGAGGGCCATCCTGGAGGAGGCCCGGGCGGCGGGGGTGGAAAAGGCCGTCTACTGCAGCTCGGTGGCGGTCCTGGGAACCTCCCCGGACGGGACGCCCCTGGACGAGTCCTCGGACCCCGGCGTGGACGCCCTGGAGGGGCACTACCGCAAATCCAAGTACCTGGGCGAAAAAGAGGCCCTGGCCGTGAACGCCGACGGGTTTCCTGTGGTCGTGGTGAATCCCAGCGCCCCCGTGGGTCCCTGGGACGTCAAGCCGACGCCCACCGGCCGGATCGTCCTGGACTTTCAGCGGGGGCGGATGCCCGCCTACCTGGACACGGGCCTCAACCTGGTGGACGTCCGGGACGTCTGCCGGGGGCACCTGCTGGCCATGGCGCGGGGAAGGCCGGGCGAGCGCTATATCCTGGGAAACGTCAATCTGACCCTCAAGCAAATCCTGGAAATCCTGGCGGGGGTCACGGGGCGGCCCGCGCCGCGGATCCGCATCCCCCACGCCCTGGTCCTGTGGATGGCCTACGCCAACGAGGCGCTCTCCCGCTACGTGACCCGCCGCGAGCCCCTCATCCCTCTCTCGGCCGTCCGTCACGCAGCCCACTACATGTTTTACCGCTCGGATAAGGCCATCCGCGAGCTCGGCTTCACGCCCACGCCCATCGAGGTCGCCCTGCGCGACGCGGCCCGGTGGTTTGAAAAGAACGGTTACGTGGCTGGAAGGCCGAAATTCAGAGCCGGGATCGCCTCCTGAATCCTGTCGCCGCGCGGCATCCGGCCAAGGTGCCGGCCCTCACAAAAAGGCCCTCCGGCGAAATCCGCCCCTCCCCCTCCAGCGACCCTCCCGGGCGCGCCCAATCCCGCGGCCGACACAAAAAATCTGATCTAGATCATAGAGAATCGCGCCCCTGGGGCCGAGACTAAAGGGACTTAGAGGCGGAGCACGTCAGGCCGCCCCCTTTGGTGGAGCGCGAGATGGCGAGCCTTCCTCCCTTCCGATTCTACCCTCCCGAGACCGTGCAGGAGGCGTGCGAGCTCCTGCTCGAGCACGGACCCCACGCCCGGGTGATGGCCGGCGGGACCGACCTCCTCGTCCTGATGAAACAGCGGGCGGTCCGGCCCACCGTGGTCGTGGCCACCAAACAGATCGCCTCTCTGCAGGGCGTCCGGAAGGAAGGAGGCGAGACCTGGCGCATCGGCCCGGGCATGACCCTCCAGGAGGTGGAGACAAACCCGGAGATCCGCCGGCGGTTTCTGCCCCTGGCCGAGGCGGCGGGGCGCGTGGCGTCCCGTCAGGTGCGTCACATGGCCACGCTGGGAGGGAACATCTGCCTGGACGCCAAGTGCTGGTACTTCAACCAATCCTGGCTGCTCCGGCACTGCCACCTCCAGTGCTTCCGGGAGGGGGGGGCGAGCTGCTCGGCCGTGAGCGGGGGCAAGCGCTGCTACGCCCTCTTCTCGGCCGACACCGTCCCCGCCCTGCTGGCCCTGGGGGCGCGGGTCCGGCTGACGAGCGCCCGCGGGACGAGGCGGCTGTTGCTGGAGGACCTCTACACCGGGGACGGCCTTCAGCCCCACGCCCTCCAGCCGGGGGAGATCCTGAGCGACATCTTTCTGTCCCGCCTCGAGGGCCCGTGGGGAGGGGCGTATCTCAAGTACAGCCATCCCACCGACGTCGAGTTCGCCGTCGTGGGCGTCGCCGCGGCCCTGGGGCTCGACGAGGAGCGCACGGGTGTGCGGTGGGCGCGGGTCCGGCTGGGGGCGGTGGAGTCCCGGCCCCTGCGGGGAGCGGAGTGCGAATCCATCCTCATGGAAGGGCCCATCGAAGCGGAGCGGGTTCGCCGGGCCGCCCGGGCCGCCGCGCGGGAGACCCGCCCCGCCTTCGGCTACCGGGGCGCCGTGGGGTTCAAGAAACGGATCACGGAGGTGATGGTGGAGCGCGCCATCCGAATGGCCCTGGAGCGCGCCGGCGCAAAGGTGAACGGCCTTGGCCACGACTGAGAGGACGACGCCGGGGGGAATCGAGGGAAAGGCGGACGCCCCCGTCCCGCGCCAGCGGATCTCCATGAGCGTGAACAGCCAGGCGGAGACCCTCGAGGTCGAGCCCCGCCGCACGCTCCTGCAAGTCCTGCGCGAGGACCTGGAGCTGACCGGCACCAAAGAGGGGTGCGACGAGGGCGCCTGCGGGGCCTGCACGGTCCTGGTGGACGGCGAGCCTCACCTGGCCTGCCTGACGCTGGCGGTGACGGTGGAGGGCCGGTCGGTGACGACCATCGAGGGCCTCGCCCAGGGCGGCGTCCTCTCCTCGGTCCAGGAGGCCTTCATCCGCCACGGGGCCATCCAGTGCGGCTTCTGCACGCCCGGCGCCATCCTCTCCGCCGAGGGGCTGCTGCGGAGCGTCCCCAGGCCCACGGAGGAGGAGGTCAAGCGGGCCCTCTCCGGGAACCTCTGCCGCTGCACGGGTTACGTCCGGATGGTTCAGGCCGTCCTGGCCGCGGCCGAACGCAAGGGCCAAAGGAGTTCGTCCCGTGGCGGCTGAGGACAAAGGGCTGCGCGTCGTCGGCAAGAGTCTTCCGCGCCTGGACGCCGTCGCCAAGGCGACCGGGTCAGCCGACTACGTGGCGGACCTGAAACTGCCGCGCATGCTTCACGGAAAGATCCTCCGGAGCCCCCTGCCCCACGCGCGCATCCTGAACGTGGACATGGAACAGGCGCGCCGGCTTCCGGGCGTCAAGGCCGTCGTCTGCGGCCGGGACACCCCGGGGGTGAAGTACGGGATCCTCTCCACCCGTCCCTCTACCCTGGACGAAGAGGCCCTGGCGGTCGAGAAGGCGCGGTACGTGGGGGACGAGGTCGCGGCCGCGGCGGCCGTGGACGAGGAGACCGCCCGGGAGGCCCTGGACCTGATCCGGGTGGATTACGAAGAGCTCCCGGCGGTCTTCGACCCCTTCGAGGCCATGCAGAAAGGGGCCCCGAAGGTCCACGACGTGGATCGCAACGTGGGGATGGAGGTGAACTGGACGGTCGGGGACGTGGAAGCGGGGTTCGCCGAGGCGGACCACGTCCGGGAGGACGTCTTTTCCACCCACGGCCAGGCCCACGCCACCCTGGAAACCCACGCGGCCCTGGCCTCCTTCGAGCCCTCGGGAAGGCTGACCCTCTGGTCCACCACCCAGAGCCCCTACGCCATGACCAAAAATCTCGCCCGGACGCTCGGCCTGCGGGAGGGCGACATCCGCGTGATCAAGCCCCACCTGGGCGGGGGGTTCGGGGGCAAGCACCAGATGCTCTCCCTGGATTTCGCCGCCGCCTTCCTCTCGATGCGGACGGGGCGGCCTGTCAAGATCGTCCACGACCGGGAGGAGGAGTTCTACGCCACGCGGCAGCGCCACCCCATGACCCTCACCCTCAAGACGGGGGTCAAGCGGGACGGCGCGCTGGTGGCCAAGGCGTGCGTCAACGTGGCGGACGGCGGCGCCTACAACAGCCACGGCGTGTTGATCATCGGCCGCGCCGGCGCCCAGCTCAGCCTGATCTACCGCGTCCCCCACTTCCGCTACAAGGGATACCTGGTCTACACCAACAACCCCGTGGGCGGGGCTTTCCGCGGATTCGGTAACCTCCAGGCCCGCTTCGCCGACGAGAGCCAGATGGACCTCCTGGCGGCGGACCTGGGGCTGGACCCGGTGGAGATCCGCCTGCGCAACGCCAGGCAACCCGACGAGGTCACCCCCCACGGGTGGAAGGTGACGAGCTGCGGCCTCTCCGAGTGCATCCGGGAGGCCGCCGAGCGGATCGGCTGGAAGGAGAAGAGGGGAAAGCTGCCCTTCGGCCGGGGCGTGGGCCTGGCCACGGGCGGCTACTACTCGGGCAGCCGGTACGTCCACGACACCTCCGGCGCCTACGTCCGCCTCCTGGAGGACGGCTCGGTGGGGCTCATCACCGGGGCGCCCGACATCGGGCAGGGGTCGGACACCGCCCTGGCGCAGATCGCCGCGGAGGAGTTGGGGGTGCGGCTGGAAGACGTCCGCGTCACCTCGGCCGACTCGGGGCTCGCCCCCGTGGACGAAGGGGCCTTCGCCAGCCGCGTGACCTTCGTGGCCGGAAACGCCGTCAAGCGGGCCGCGGCCGACGCCAAGCGCCAGCTCCTGGAAAAGACGGCGGGCCTGCTGGAGGTCCACCCGGACGACCTGCGGGTGAGCGGGGGGAGGATCTCCGTGGCCGGCAAGCCCGGCCTCGCCATGACCGTCGCGGAGGCCGTGACGGCCGTCATGAAGGCGGACGGGGGCGGCAACCTGCTGGGCCGGGGCACCTACGCGCCCGACGTGGAAAAGCTCAACCCCGAGACCGGGGCGGGGAACATCAGCGGGGCGTACAGCTTCGGGGCTCAGGCGGCCGAGGTGGAGGTGGACGTGAGAACGGGCCGGGTGAAGGTCCTTCGGATGACCGCCGCCATCGACTGCGGCCGCGCCCTCAACCCCCTGGCCGTGAAAGGGCAGATGGAGGGCTCCATCGTCATGGGGCTGGGGTGGGCCCTCTCGGAAGAGTTCGTCCGGGTGGAAGGGAAGACGCTGAACAACTCCTTCCTCGACTACCACGTCCCCCGGGCGGAAAGCGTCCCCCCCATCGAGGTCACCCTCGTGGAGGCCCTCGACCCCCTCGGCCCGTTCGGGGCCAAGGGGATGAGCGAGGGATCGATGCTGCCCACCGCTCCCGCCGTCGCCAGCGCCGTCGCGGACGCCGTCGGCGTCCGGATCGCCGACCTGCCCATCACCTCCGAGAAGATCCTCCGCGCCCTCGAGGCGCAGCGGCGAAAGCGGCACGCCGGGCCTTAAGCGCCGCGATCCCGGCCCAAGACTGCCCTCCGCGAAGGCGGAGGGTCCTAGCCCCGGGCGAAGGACTGGGCGGCCTTGATCCGGTGGACCTGGTTCGTCCCGTCCGAGTGGAGGAAGGAGGCCGCGTCGCGCAGACACTTCTCGATGGGCGCGTCGCGCATATAGCCCATGCCACCCCAGACCTCCATCGCCAGGGTGCAGACCTTGTAGGCCGCCTCGCTGACGAAGACCTTCGTCAGCATGCCGAGCTTGGGGTCGAAGGGCTCCTGGTGCTCGTTGCGCCAGGCGGCGCTCCAGATGTAGGCGCGCGAGGCCTCGATGAGCATCTCCATCTCCGCGAGCATCATCGCCACCGCCTGATGCCGGACAATGGGCCTTCCGCCCTGCACCCGGTTCCTGGCGTACTCCAAAGTTTCCTCGAACGCCCGCCGGGCCGGCCCCAAAACCGTCGCCGCCGCCTCGACGTGGCTCTTCTTGGCCAAGTCCTTCTGATAGACGATCCCCTTCCCCACCGGGCTGATGCGCTGATCGTCGGGGACGAAGCAGTCCTGGAAGATGAGCTCGGCGTTCTGGACGAGCCGCTGCCCCAGCTTGTCGTGGGTCCGGCCGATGGTGAAGCCCGGGGTGTCCCTGTCGAGGATGAACGTCGTCACGCCCTCGTCGATGCCGGCGGTCCTGTCCGTCCGCGCCGCGATGAAGTAGACCCCGGCCGTCCCGCCGTTGGAGATGAAGTGCTTCATCCCGTTCAAGACCCAGCCGCCCGCGGCCGGCTTGGCGTCCAGACGCATCCCCAGGCTGGGCCCGGTCTCGATCATGAAATTGTCCGACCCGTAGTCGGGCTCGGTGAATCCGATGGCCAGAAGGCACCGGTCGTCCTCCAGGAACCGCTTGAGCCACCTCTTGCGCTGCCCGGGGTTGAGGCGCTCGGTGAGGATGTAGGTGTACTTCCACGTCTGGTCGAAGGCGACCGCGATGCCCAGGTCCCCCACGGCCAATTCCTCGCCCACGATGCACGTCGTCAGGATGTCGGCCCCGCCCCCGCCGTCCTTTTCCGGGACGCAGAGCGTCCGGAGACCGAGCCTGGAGGCCCCCTCGATGACCTCCCAGGGCATGATCCGCGAGGGGTCGCTCATCCGGTCGCGCTCGGCGGCGACGGGCTTGACCTCCCGGTCGACGAAGTCCCGCACCAGGGCCCGCAGGGCCTTTTGTTTTTCCGTCAAGGAGAACTCGACCATCGCACAGCCTCCCTGCCCTGCCTTCCGGCTCCCCCGGACAAGGGTGCAAACCTCCCGCGGGTCGGCTCCGCCGCCTCCCGGTTCAGGGCCGCGACGGGAGCCGCGGCGGAAGGACGCCTTCCGCGCCCTCCCGAGTATGCCCGCGCGGGAGCCCGGGAGTCCATGATCTGGATCATCAGGAGGTCACAGACCTCAAGAGGTCACAGACCTCAAGCGAATGGAGGGGGATTGCGCCGCGGGACGGACCGTGCGCGGAGAAGGCGAGTCCGGGCGTCAGGGGAGGAGGCCCGCGTGACCGCAGAAAGGGACCCCTTCCACGTCCGGGGAGTCCGGAGATACAATCTGAAGCTCTGGGACTTCCACGAAAGCCCGATCCTGGGCGTCGGGGTCCGCGCCTGGCTCAACGGCGCCGACACCTCGTATCGGGGCTGCCGGCCGCCGGAGGAGTAGAGAGCGCGCGTCTTCGCTGCGGGCGGACGGCCTCAGTGGCCGGCCCGAGAGGCGGCGTCCTTGACCTTGGAG
>JACPRG010000046.1 GCA_016190025.1 Candidatus Tectimicrobiota bacterium | reverse complement strand
CACTCCCCCGTCCCGATCAACACCGGAACAGCAAATCAAAGTCCCACTAAAATTCGGCGATGGGGGTTCCCGAGGCGGGAAAACGGGTTGATGTGAATCAACGCGCTCATGGATGGTATGGTTACAGAAGGGTTTTCCATTCAGAATTGCCGTCTTGAGAAAGTGGGATAAAAATCCGGCTCGCCCGGCGCGTCTTTTTCCGGTACAATCGGAAATTGAAGGAGGAAGAAAGCGAATGCCCGCACATCGGACCCTGAAGACGGCGCGGCGAATCCCCTGGAGGGCGGTCTCCGTTTTGGCCGCCTGCCTCTTGGCCGCAGGCGCCCTCTCGGGATGCTCCTCCCTCGTCGCGGGAGGGGCGGCGGGCGCCACGGTCGCGGGCGTGGAGTACACCCTGACGGGCGTCGCGTACCGGACCGTCAGCGCCGACCTGACCGCCACCAAGAAAGCCGTCCAGCAGGCTCTGGAACAGCTCGACCTGCACCCCAGCGGGCCGGTCAACACGGAATCGGGGGCGAAGTTCGTCGCCGTCACGCCCAAGCTGAACGTCAACGTCGAGCTGGAGCGCATCACCTCGAGAGCGACGAAGATCTACGTCGACGCCAAGGCCGGTCTCGTCCAGAAAGACAAGGCGACGGCCGCCGAGATCATCCGCCGCGCGGTCCAAAACCTCGGCGTTCAAGAATGAGGCCCGGATGGGGCCTTCACTCCCCCGGCGGCGCCCGGACCGGAACCATCGGGACAGAAGCCCCTGGACGTCCCGTCCCGCCTTCCTCCTCGCCGCCTCCGCTCTGAGCCTCGCGCTCTTCGGCTGCACCCTGAAGCAGATCGCCGTCCGAACGACGGCGACGGTTCTCGAGGACGCCTTCGCCGCCTTCAGCGAGGAGGAAGACCCCGTTTTGGCCGAGGCGGCGGCGGCCTCGAACCTCAAGCTGCTGGAAGGTCTCCTCAAGGGCGATCCCGACAACCGCGCGCTCCTCCTGCTGGCGTCCCGGGGGTTCGGGGGCTATGCGTTCGCCTTCGCCGAGGACGCCGACCCCGCAAGGGCCGCGAGGCTCTACCTTCGGGGACGGGACTACGGCCTGCGGCTTCTCCGCCTTCACGGCTTCTCTCCGCCCGCGTCCCTGGCCGCCTTTCAGCGCGCGACCAAAACCCTGGGGCGCGAGGCGGTCCCGGCCGTCTTCTGGACGGCCTACAACTGGGCGGGCTGGATCAACCTGAGCCTCGGTTCTCCCCAGGCGCTGGCGGAGCTGCCCCGCGTCGCGGCGCTGATGCGGCGCGTCCTGGACCTGGACGAGACTTACTTCTACGGTGGCGCTCATGTTTTCTTCGGCTCATATTACGGCGGAAGGCCGAAGATCGCGGGGGGAGACGTGGAGGCGGCCCGGCGGCACTTCGAGCGGGCGGCGGAGATCGCGCAAGGGAAGTTCCTGATGAACTGGGTCTTTTACGCCCGCTACTTCGCCGTCCCCGCCCAGGACCGGGGGGCGTACGTCCGGCTCCTGCGAAAGGTGACCGGGGCGCCGCCGGACATCCTCCCCGCCGAGCGCCTGGCCAACGTCCTGGCGCGCAAGCGGGCGAAGCGGATGCTGGAACAAGCGGACGAGCATTTCTGATGGGCGATTCGAAACCTCTTCGCCGCGGCGCGGTCCGCCCGGGGGTTTTCCTCGGCCTCGCTTTGGCCCTGGCGTCCGCCTTCGCCTGGGCCCACCCGGCGGGGTCACAGGCCGCCGAACGGCACCTCGTCAAGTTCGCCACCCTCGCCCCGGAAGGCTCGACCTGGATGCAGGTGATGCGCGAGTTCGCGCGCGCCGTCCGGGAGAAGACCGGGGACCGGGTGAGGTTCCGGATCTACCCGGGCGGGGTGCAGGGCGACGAGAAGGACGTGGTGCGGAAGATCCGCATCGGCCAGCTTCACAGCGCCGGCTTCACGGGCGTGGGCCTGGGCGAGATCCTCCCGGAGGTCCGCGTCCTGGAGCTCCCCTTTCTCTTCCTCCGGGAAGAGGAGGTGGACGCCGTTCACCGGCGGATCGACCCCCGCCTGGCCCGGAACTTCGAGGGGAAGGGGTTCGTCCTCCTCGGCTGGGCGGAGGTGGGCCTGGTCCACCTGTTCTCCAACCAGGCCATCCGGGACCGCGAGGGCCTGAAAAAGGCCAAGCTCTGGGCCTGGGAGGGGGACCCCCTGGCCAAGGCGTACTTCGAGGCCCTGGGGCTCACCCCTGTCTCCTTGTCGGTGACCGACGTGCTGACCTCGCTCCAGACGGGCCTTATCGACACGGTGTACGCCTCCCCGCTGGGGGCCATCGCGCTCCAGTGGTTCACGAAGGTGAAGTACATGACGCGGCTTCCGGTGAGCAACGCCACGGGGGCCGTCCTGGTGGCGAAGCGGGTCTTCGACCGTCTGACCCCCGAAGACCGGGCGGTCCTGAGGACCGAGGGCAAGCGCCACTTCGACCGTCTCATCCGGCTCAGCCGGGAGGAAAACCGGAAGGCCGTCGCCCAGATCCAGAAAGAGGGGGTGGAGCTTTTGCCCATGCCCTCGCCCGAGCAGCTCCGGGAATTCCAAGAGGTCGGCCGCTCCACGTGGAACCGTCTCAGCGGAAAGCTCTTTCCGCCCGACCTTTTGGCGGAGGCCCTGAGCGCCCTGGCGGAGCGCCGGAAGAACCGCCCGCCGGCCGGCCCGGGAAGCCCTTGAAGGCGCTGCGCGCGGCCGACCGGTGGCTGGCGCGCGCGGAGGGCGCCCTTCTCGTGGCCCTCCTGGCCGCCATGGTCGGCGGGTCCTTCCTGCAGGTCCTCCTGCGGAACATCTTCCACACCGGCCTGGAGGGGGCGGACGTCCTCCTGCGGCACGGGGTGCTGTGGGTCGCCCTGCTGGGGGCCTCCCTCGCCACCCGGGAGGCGCGCCACATCCGGATCGATGTCCTCCCCAGGCTGATCCCGCCCCGGTTTCACCGCTTCAAAAGGCTCATGGAGGGCCTCGCCTGCCTCGCGACTCTGGGCGTGTCGGCCGCTCTGGCCGGGGCCTCCTTTACCCTCGTCCGGGGGGAGCGCGAGGCCGGGACAGCCCTCGCCCTCGGCCTGCCCACGTGGGCCGCCCAGGCGATCCTGCCGGCCGGCTTCCTCCTCATCACCTTCCACCTGGCCGTCCGGGGGATCGAGGGCTTCTTCCCTTCGCCGCCTCCGGCGCGGGAGGAAGCGTAGTGGCCCTGGCCGCCTCCTTCGTCCTCGTCGCCCTGGCCCTTCTGGGGATGCCGCTCTTCGGGGTGATCGGCGGGGCCGCCCTCCTGGGGTT
>JACPRG010000003.1 GCA_016190025.1 Candidatus Tectimicrobiota bacterium | reverse complement strand
GAGGGGTTCTTGCATCCTGGGTCTTCTTCCGGGGGGCGATGCGCCGCGTTTTCCCCGCCCTCCTCCTCGCAACCCTGGCCGCCTTCGCGTCCGCCTGCGGGAGGGATGGCGCGGCCGACTCCGGCTACATCACCGTCGCCCTGGAAGCGAACCCGACGAACCTGGACCCCCGCTTCTCCCTGGACGTGGCCTCCGCCCGCGTGACGCAGCTGGTCTTCAACGGCCTGGTGCGCAAGGACCGAAGGTCGCGGATCGTCCCCGACCTAGCAGTCCGCTGGGAGCAACCCGATCCCACGACCTACATTTTCCATTTGCGCAAAGACGCCGCCTTCCACGACGGGGCGCCGCTGACCTCGGCCGACGTGGCCTACACCTTCCGCTCCATCCTGGACCCCGCGACGGGATCGCCCAAGCGCGCCGGCTACGAAGTCATCCGGGAGATCGCGACCCCGGACCCTTACACGGCCGTGTTCCATCTCAAGAAACCTTTCTCCCCCTTCCTGGCGCAGATGGTGGCGGACATCGTTCCCGTGCGGGCGGCCTCTGCCGGAGGGCGCTTCGGCCTGCGTCCCGTGGGGACCGGGCCCTTCCGGTTCGTCCGGTCCGCGACCGACCAGGAAGTGGTCCTGGAAGCTAACCCCCGCTACCACGAAGGCACTCCCGCGGTGGCGGGCGTCCGCTACAAGATCATCCCGGACGGCCTCGTCCGACTCTTCGAGCTTCAGAAGGGGACCGTGGACCTCACGGTCAACGCCGTCTCCCCCGATTCCCTCTCCCGTCTGGAAAGGCGGCCCGGCCTGAGGGCGATCCGCGCACCGGGGACCAACTTCTCCTATCTGGGCTTCAATCTGGAGGACCCCGCCCTCTCCCGCCGCAAAGTGCGGCGGGCCATCGCCCACGCCATCGACCGCGACGCCATTATCCGCCACATCCTGCGCGGCCTGGCGCGCCCCGCCACCGGGCTCCTCCCGGAGAGCCACTGGGCCTACTGGAAAGACGTGACGACCTACCCTTTCAACCCCGCCCTCGCCCGGCGGCTCCTGGATGAGGCGGGTTATCCCGACCCGGACGGCGACGGGGAAGCGCCCCGCTTCCGCCTCTCCTTCAAGACCTCCCAGAACGAAACCCGGATCGAGATCGCCGAGGTCATGCAGGAGCAGCTGCGGCGCGCGGGGATCGCCGTGGACATTCGCTCCTTCGAGTGGGGAACCTTCTTCGCCGACGTCCGCAAAGGCAACTTCCAGCTCTACACCCTCACCTGGGTGGGCGTCCTGGACCCGGACATCTACTTTTACATCTTCCACAGCCGCAGTGTCCCGCCGAACGGGGCGAACCGGGGACGCTACCGAAACCCGGCGCTCGACCGCTGGCTAGAGGCGGGCCGGAGGCTCGCGGAGGAGGGCGCCCGGCGCGAGGCTTACAGGCGCGCGCAGCAAATCCTGGCGGAGGACCTCCCCTACGTGAACCTCTGGCATTCCACCAATGTCGCCGTCATGAGCCGCCGCGTGGAAGGGTTCGTCCTCTACCCGGACGAGGACATGATCTCACTGAAGGACGTTCGCCTCGGCGGAGGCGGCGAAAGAAAGGCCTTGCGGGGGGGCGCGGGGCGCCTCTCAAGAAGCGCCTCCCGCCCCCCGCCTTCGTAGAAAGAGGCTCGACGGGTGCGGAAGTACCTTTTGCGTCGTGTGCTCCTGCTCTTCCCGGTCGTCCTCGGGGTGGCGACCGCCGTGTTTCTCATCCTTCACCTGGTCCCGGGCGACCCGGTGGAGATCATGCTGGGCGAGCAGGCCCAGGCGGCCGACCGGGAGAGCCTTCGCCGGGCCCTGGGGCTGGACCGCCCCGTCCTGGAGCAGTACGTCCGGTTTCTGGGGGGTCTCGCCCGGGGAGACCTCGGGCAAAGCCTGCACCACCGGCGAAGCGTGGCCGGCCTGGTCCTGGAGCGCCTGCCCGCAACGCTGGAGCTGGGCGCGGCGGCCATGGCGGTGGCCGTCGCCATCGCCCTGCCCCTCGGCGTTTTGGCCGCGGCCCGGGCCCGGTCCTGGATCGACCACGGCTCCATGCTGGGCGCCCTCCTGGGGGTGTCCATCCCCAACTTCTGGCTGGGCCCTCTCCTCATCGGCCTCTTCTCGCTCCGGTTCAACTGGCTGCCGCCCTCGGGACGCGGAGGGTGGGAGCACTTGGTTCTGCCCGCCCTGACCCTGGGGACGGGGCTCGCCGCCATCCTGACGCGCATGACCCGGGCGAGCCTCCTGGAGGTGCTGCCCAAAGATTTCGTCCGGACGGCCCGGGCCAAGGGCCTGGGAGAGCGGCGGGTGCTGCTGCGCCACGGGCTGCGAAACGCGCTTCTGCCCGTGGTGACGGTGGCGGGCCTTCAGACCGGGGCCGTCCTCTCGGGCTCGGTCATCACCGAGTCCATCTTCGCCTGGCCGGGGATCGGGCGGCTGACCCTTGAGGCCATCGCGGCCCGGGACTATCCCCTGGTGCAGGGGAGCGTTTTGACCATCGCCCTGACGTACGTGGCGCTCAACTTGCTGACCGACTTGCTCTATTCGGTCTGCGACCCGCGGGTCCGGTACGAATGACGCGAAGGCTCAACCTCTGGGCGGGCGCCTTTGTCCTGACGGCCCTCGTGGCGGCGGCGGTCCTGGCACCGTTCCTTCCCCTGCAAGGGCCCTTCGACCAGCGCCTGGAAGAACGGCTCGCGCCTCCCGGTCCCGACCGCTGGCTGGGCCGGGACAGCAAGGGGCGGGACCTGCTGAGCCGGGTCGTGCACGGGGCGCGGATCTCCCTCGCGGTCGGGGGGATCACCGTCGCGGTGTCAGCCGCCCTGGGTTTTTTGATCGGCGCGCTGTCGGGCTATCTGGGCGGCGCCACCGATGAGGCCCTGATGCGCCTGACCGACGTCTTTCTCGCCTTTCCGGGCATCCTGCTGGCCTTCGCCCTGATGGCCATCCTGGGGCCCGGCCTGCAGAACGTGATCCTGGCCCTTTGCATCATGGGATGGGTGGGTTACGCGCGGCTAGTCCGCGCCCAGGTGTTGTCCCTGAAGGAGCAAGACTTCATCGCCGCCGCCAGGTCCGTCGGGGGCGGCACCTGGCGGGTTCTCCTCCGCCACCTGCTGCCCAACGTCCTGGCGCCGCTTCTGGTGGAGGCCACCTTCGGCGTCGCCTCCGCCATCCTGGCCGAGGCGGGACTGAGCTTCCTCGGGCTCGGGACGCAGCCGCCGACGCCCTCCTGGGGGACCCTTCTCAAGGAGGGGCACCTGCGGCTGTACGAGGCCCCGCACCTCTCCTACTTCCCCGGCCTCGCCATCATGCTCACCGTCCTGGGATTCAACCTCCTCGGCGACGGCCTGCGGGACCTTCTCGACCCCGGAATGCGGACCCGCCAACGACCCGGCCCCGGCTGACACCCTGCGGCCATGGGTCGCCGCAGGCAATAAATTGTTGACGGAATGACCTCCGTTCGTTAGGATAAAAGCTCATTCGAAACCTGAGCTTTCAAGGGGGGTATCCACTTGCGTTTCCCAGGGCCGGGAATCCTTTCAACCTCGGAACCTCTCTTCTTCGGCCGTCCGGCCAAAAACGAGACTCAGAAACCCTCCACGGAATCCAAACGCCCTCAAAAAGGAGAAACCCGAGATGAAGCGACTCCGGATCGTTGCAGCGGCGCTGGTTTGCCTGGCTGCCGCCCCGGGACCCGTCCGGGCCGCGGAGGAGAGCGTCACCTTCACCCAGGGCTGGCTCATCCAGGGGACCACTTCGCCCTTTTTCGCCGCCATCGACCTGGGGTACTACAAGAAGGCGAACCTCAACGTGAACATCGCCCGGGGGTTCGGCTCCGCCGACACGGCCAAAAAGGTCGCCAGCGGCGCAGTCCCCTACGGGATCGCGGATGCGGGGGTGGTCGTGGTCGCGCGGTCGAGAGGGGCGAAGATCAAGCTCCTGGCCCTTGAGACCGCGCAGTCGCAGTACGCCTGGTTCGCGCTGAAGGGGTCGGGCATCTCCACGCCCAAAGACCTGGAAGGCAAGACCACAGGCACCCCCGAGGGGGACCTCCACAAGACCCTCTTCCCCGCCCTGGCCAAAATCAATCACATCGACTCGAAGAAGCTCAGGTGGATCACCCTGCCGCCCACCGCCATGATCGGCAGCCTGATCACCGGCAAGATCGACGCCATGCCCATCCTGAGCATCGTGGCGCCCATTATCCGGGCGGCCGCCCAGAAGGCCGGAAAGGAAATCGTGATGATCCCCTGGGCCAATTGGGGGATCGACATCTACTCCCTCGGCCTCATCGCCACCGACGAGCGGATCGCCCAAAACCCCGGCCAGGTGAGACGGTTCGTGGACGCCTCGGTGCGCGGGATCGCCTGGGCCGTGGAGCACCCGGGGCGGGCCGCCGAAATCCTCAAGAAGTACAACCCGGAGATCAACGTGGCGCTCGCGAGAGCGAACTGGGAGATCAACATCGACAGCCTGCTGACCCCCGAGGCGGCGAAAATCGGGATCTCCAAGATGGGCGAGGTGAAGATGACGCGGACCCGCGACCTCATGACTCAGTACAGCAACCTGCCGGCCGTCGTCCCGGTGAAAGACCTCTACACCAACGAGTTCACCCCCGTCCTCTTCCCCAAACGGGGGAAGTGATCTCTCGAGCGGCGAAAAGGCTGGATCAGCCGCGGAGACCTCGACCGGCCCCACGGAGACCGAACCGAAGGACAAACGGGACGGCGTAGGGAGCCCCCCCGGCGCTCAGGGGCGGCCGCAGGCAATAAATTGTTGACGGAATGACCTCCGTTCGTTAGGATAAAAGCTCATTCGAAACCTAAACTTTCAAGGGGGGTATCCACCTGCGTTTCCCAGGGCCGGGAATCCTTTCAACCTCGGGACCCCTCTTCTTCGGCCGTCCGGCCAAAAACGAGACTCAGAAACCCTCCACGGAATCCAAAGCCTTCAAAAGGAGAAACTCGAGATGAAGCGACTCCGGATCGTTGCAGCGGCGCTGGTCTGCCTGGCTGCCGCCACGGGACTCGTCGGGGCCGCGGAGGAGGACGTCACCTTCGCCCAGGCCTGGGTCATTCAGGGGACCACCTCTCCCTTCTACGCGGCCATCGAGCTGGGGTATTACAAGAAGGCGAACCTCAACGTGAACATCGTCCGGGGATTCGGTTCCATGGACACCGTCAAGAAGGTTGCCGCCGGAACCTTCCCCTACGGGCTGGGCGATGCGGGCGTCGTCGTGGTGGGGCGCTCCCGGGGGGCGATGGTCAAGCTGCTGGCCCTGGAGACCGCCCAGTCGCAGTACGCCTGGCACACCTTAAAAGGATCGGGGATCCGCACCGCCAAGGACCTGGAGGGGAGGATCACCGGAGGCCCCGAGGGGGACGCCCACAAGTCCCTCTTCCCCGCCCTTGCGGCCATCAATCGCATCGACCCCAATAAGCTCAAATGGGTCACCATGCCGAACTCAGCTATGATCGGAAGCCTCCTCACCGGAAAGGTGGACGTGATCCCCTTCTTCACCATCGTCGCCCCCTTTGTGCGGGCGGCTGCGGAGAAGGCGGGCAAGGAGGCGGTGACCATTCCCTGGGCGAAATGGGGGCTTGATCTCTATTCCATCGGCATCATGGCGACCGACGAGACCATCGCCCAGAAGAGAGACCAGGTGAAGCGGTTCGTGGATGCGTCGGTGCGCGCCATGGCCTGGGCCGTTGAAAACCCGGGAAAAGCCATCGAGATCCTGAAAAAGCACAACCCGGCGAGCGATGTCGCTCTGGCCCGGGAGAACTGGGAGATCAACATCGACAGCATGCTGACCGAGGAGGCCGCGAAAATCGGGATCTGCAAGATGAGCGAGGAGAAGATGAAGCGGACGCGGGACATCATGACGAAATACACCAATCTCTCGGTCGTGGTCCCGGTCAAGGACCTCTACACCAACGAGTTCATCCCGACGCTCTTCCCCAAGCGGGGGAAGTGATCTCTTGGGCGGCGCGGGGCCTGCTCTGAGCGAAATGCACCCGTCCGCTTCGTAGCCGCGATTCGGTCAGGCCAGGCCCCCGCCCAGCGGCGGGCAAGATGCCGGGGGCCGCGGGTTTCGCTGCGAGCCAATCGCGGCCGGAAAAGCGTCCATGTCAAAGCCGGAAAAGCTCATCATCGAAGGGGGCTACGTCGTCACGATGAACCCCTCCCGCGAGGTGTTCGAGGAGGGGTACGTGGCGGTCCAGGGCCAGCGCATCTCCGCCGTCGGTCCCCTGGCGGGGTTGAAGCCGAAAGCCCGCGACGGGAAAGTCATTGACGCGCGGGGGATGATCGTCATCCCCGGGCTCATCAACGCCCATCAGCATTTCTACTACCACCTCTTCAAGGGCTTGGCCAACGGCCTGCTGATTGAGGACTGGTTTCCCGCCCTGGTCTTCCCCGTCCTTCCCCACCTCACGGATGACGACATGGAGCTGACCTCCTACCTGGCGGGGATCGAAATGCTCCGCACGGGGACGACCTGCTGCCTTCATCACCTTCGGACGACGACGACCGGGGAAACGCTGGAGAAGATCGCGGGGCCGGCCGCGGAGCTCGGGTTCCGGCAGGTCATCGGGAAAGAGGTCCAGTGCCGCCTGCCGGGGAACCCGAATCACCCCCGCGACCTGGACGAGGAGATCGCTTACATCGATGGGTTGATTCCCCAATGGAACGGGGCGCACAAAGGGCTGATCCGCCTGGCCCTGGTCACGGAGTGCAACTCGAACTTCATCCACCAGCAGGTCACCTCGGAAGAGCTGCTGGCCGAGGGGAAAAAACTCGCCGACAAGCACGGCTTGAAAATCTCAACGCACTATGCGGCGGGGACGCTCTCCTTCGAGAAGAGCTACCTTCAGGTCCTGCGCAAAACCGGCCGCACGGACGTCCAGAATCTCATGCAGCTCGGGCTTCTCGACCCGGCCTACATCCTGGCTCACGGGATCAACGCCACCGAGACCGACATCCGCCTCATGGCCGAGAGCGGCTGCAGCTCCGTTTACACGCCGACCAGCGAAGCCGTCCGCGGAGGGGGGATCGGCCCCGCCGTCCCGATGGTGAGAGCGGGCGTCAATGTGGCCCTCGGGTCCGACGGTCCCATGGTGGACTACTCCGTGGACATGGTGGAGCAGATGAAGGCCTGCTCCTTTCTGCAGAACGCCAAGCACCTCGACCCGACCGCCATGCCCCCCGAGCAGTGCCTGGAGATGGCCACCCTCAACGCGGCGAAGGCGCTGGGCCTGGACCGGGAGATCGGCTCGCTGGAGGCGGGCAAGCTGGCCGACGTCGCAGTCTTCGACCTTCGCAAAGCGCACTCGACGGTCGCCCACAATCCGATTTCAAGCCTCGTCTATTCCGCGAAAGGGACCGACGTCCACACGCTCCTGGTCGACGGCCGGGCCGTCATCGAGGACGGAAATCTCAAGTCCTTTTCGGACGAAGAAGAGGTGATCCGCGCCGCGACGGCCAGGGGCAAGGAGATCGTCGAGAAGGCGGGGCTCAAGGCCCGCGCCACACCCCGGTGGCCGAAGCGGGGCTGACCCGCAGCGCGAATCTCTCAGAGATACCGCTGAAAGAGGATCATCGCCCCCAGCGTGAGGCTCACCAGAAGACCCACCGACGACTTGCTCGCCTGCTGATACGCCTCGGGCAGAAGCTCCAGGAACACCATGAAGACCATCGCCCCCGCCGCGAATCCCAGGCCGTAGGGCAAAAACGGCCTGAACAACTCGACGAAGACGAAGGCGGGGACGGCCATGAGGGGCTGAGGCAGGGAGGAAAAGACGCTCCAGCCGGCGCAGGCCAAGACGCTCGTCCCCTTGGGCCGCATGACGGCGCTGATGGCGAGGCCCTCGGGGACGTTGTGGACGGCGATGGCGATGGTGATGAGGGCCGCCAGCTTCTCGCCGCCGCCGAAGGCGACCCCGACCGCCACGCCCTCGGAAAAGGAATGGACGGTCATGGTGGCGAGGACGAGGAGGACCTGCCGGGCGCCCTGACCCCTGAAACTTCCGAAACCGACGTCGTGGTGATGATGGAGAAACCTCTCTCCCAGCAGGATGAAGAAAACCCCGGCGCCCGCGCCGGCCAGCGTCTGCCAGGCCCCCCGGCCCGAGCCCTCGATGATCAACCCGAAGCTCGCCCCGAGCATCAGCCCCGAGGCGATGGAGTTGGCGTGAGAGACGGTCCGCGCGGAAATCGCTCTCAGGAAGGCGAAGGGCACGGCCCCCAGCCCCGTCGCCAGCGCCGTGATCAGGCCGTAGAAAAAGACGAGGAGAACCGTCGAGAGCATGGACCCTCCGCCCTACACGAAGAAGCCCTTCAAGAGGACCACCCCCCCCGTCGAAACACTCACCAGGAAGGCGATCCCGGTGCTTCGCCCCCTTTCATAGGAGGCGGGGAGCAGCTCGGTCATGACCAGATACACCAGCGCCCCCGCCGCAAAACCGAGCGCCCACGGAAGAAACCCCGGTATGGCGGGCGCGACGGCGAAGGCCGCGATGGCGAGCAGGACCTGGGGCACGTTGGTGATGATGCACATCCCCGCGGCGTCTCCCAGCGACATCTTCCGCTTCCGCAGGACGTCCGTCAGCACCATCGCCTCGGCGATGTTGTGAACGGCGAGGGCGAGCGCCACGAAGACGCCAAGCCTCAAATTCACCGCCATGGCCACGCCGATGGCGATCCCCTCCGAGGCGGAGTGCATGGCGCTCTGGAGGACGAACTGGATCCCCCGGTCCGGTCCGGGGTCGTTTCCGGGACGGGTCTCCAGCTCCTTCGTCCCGCTGTACGCCTGGGTCCAATAGGTGTAGCCCACGCCCAAGCCCGCCCCGAGCATCACGGGCAGGGTCGCCCTCGCCAGCCCCTCCGTCATGAGGATGTAGCCGGCCCCCAGCATCAGACCGGACGCCAGGGCGTAGGCCCAGCCGATCCATCGCAGCGGAACCGGCTCCCGGCGGGAAAACGGCGCCACGCCCAGAGCCGCCAGGGCGGCCGCCAGGGAGGAATAAATCAAGACCGTGAGAACCGCTTCGTTCGGCGTCGTCACCGGCTTTGATTCCCAATCCCCCCGCGAAAAAATTCCGGCGCCCCCGCCGGATGAGTCAATCCGTCCCCTCCCGATTTTGGTTCACGTCGGACTCCAAACACAAGCTCCCGCCTTCACGGGGAACGCGCCTCTTCGAGGCGGGGAAAAGAGGGGATGCAACGCGCGAGGCCGCGGCGGGCGGCGACCGCCTGTCGGGCGGCGACCGCCTGTCAGTTCGCCGCCGGGACGGGTGGAGGGATTTACAGCGTCCGGCCGTCGGGGGGATGGAGGGTGCGCCGGTGCTCCGGTCCGAAGAACTTGAAATTCACCCCGTGGCACTCCCGGCACTCCTCCGCCGTGCGAAACCTTCGGTCCGTGTAGCGGCTTTTCACCTCCGCCAAGTGCCTGTCCGGCACCAGATTCCTGTGCACGTGGCAGGACTGGCAATAATTGGTGATGATCCGATTGTTCTCAGAGGCGAGGAACCTCCCCTCGAAGGCCTGCTTGAGGGGGTCCCGCGCGCACGACGCCACGCCGAACACCAACGCGACCGCCGCGGCGGCGACCGCCGGAGCGACCCACCGCACTCCATTCTCTCTCAAAGTGGGTTTTCCCTCACCCAATCGAGATGATCTCAGAAGGAGAGTCGGGCTCCCGGATCGCCGAGGACCTCATGCGTTCCGGGACGGGAACCGGATAGCACCCCGTAAAGCACGCCGTACAGTAGCCCGCCTCTTCTCCCCGGGAGGCCGGCCGGCCCGCGCTCCGTCGGTCTCCGGCCGCCTCCAGCATCCCCTCCAGGCTGAGATAGCCCAGCGTGTCGGCCCCCAGAAACCGGCGGGTCTCCTCCACCGAATGGGAAGAGGCGATCAGCTCCTCCCGCCGCGGGGTATCGATGCCGTAAAAGCAGGAGTCTTTGATAGGCGGGGAGCTGATCCGGACATGGACCTCGCGGGCTCCCGCCTGGCGGAGCATGTAGACGATCTTCCGCATGGTGGTGGCCCGGACGATGGAATCGTCCACCACCACCAGGCGGCTTCCTTCCAGCAACTTGTTCACCGGGTTGAGCTTCACCTTCACGCCGAAGTGGCGGATCGATTGGCGCGGCTCGATGAACGTCCGGCCCACGTAGTGGTTCCGGATCAGGCCGAACTCGAACGGGATGCCCGACCTGCGGGCGTACCCCATCGCGGCGGGAACGCCGGAGTCCGGGACGGGGATCACCAGGTCCGCCTCGGCCGGGTGTTCCTCCGCCAGCCGCTCTCCCATGGCTTTGCGGGCCTGATAGACGTTCTGGCCGAAGACCCGACTGTCGGGCCGGGCGAAATACACCAGCTCGAAGACGCAGGGCTTGGGCTCGGCGGGCGGAAAGGGGTGAAAGGACGCCAGGCCCGAGGCGCTCGCCACCACCATCTCCCCGGACTCGACCTCGCGGATCACCTCTCCCTCGATCAAATCGAAGGCGCAGCTCTCGGAGGCCAGGACACAAGCGCCCCCCCGCCGTCCCAGCAACAGCGGGCGGAAGCCTCGCGGGTCCCGGACGCCGATGAGCTTGTCCTCGGTCATCAGCACCAGCGCATACGCGCCCTCCACGCGCGAAAGGGCCTCGGTCACCCGGTCCTCCAGGCGCTCGCGCTGCGAGCGGGCGATCAGGTGGACGATCACCTCGGTGTCCGTGGTGGAGCGGAAGATCGCCCCTTCTTTCTCCAGCTCCCGGCGAAGCTCCCGGGCGTTGACCAGGTTCCCGTTGTGGGCCACGGCCAGCCCGCCCCGGGAATAGGTGACGACCAAGGGCTGGGCGTTGGCCAGGTTGCTGGAGCCGGCGGTGGAGTACCGGTTGTGCCCGATGGCCAGGCGGCCCGGCAAACGGCCGAGCCGCTCCGCCGTGAAGACGTCCGCCACCAGACCCATCCCGACCTCAAGCCGCAGGACGCTCCCGTCCGAGGCCACGATGCCGGAGCTCTCCTGCCCCCGGTGCTGAAGGGCGTAGAGACCCAGGTAGGTGATGCTGGCGGCTTCCGGGTCCCCCAGAACCCCGAAGACCCCGCATTGGTCGCGGAAATGATCGAGCATGTGTGAAGAAATCAGTGGGAAGTCCAACCTGCCGGCGCGAGGGCGGTCAGTTCTTGAACGCGATCAGGACCCTGGCGGGCCCGTCCCCGACGGCCACGGCGCCATGAACGGCGTTGGCGGAAATCGATATGACCTCCCCCACCTCCAGCATGACGGGCTCTTCTTCGATGATGAGCTTCATGCACCCTTCGAGAACGATGAGCCACTCATCTTCTTCGTGTGTGTGATAAGGGACGAGAACCCCCGGCGGCTGAACGGCGCCGAACACCCTGAAGTCCCGCTCGGACATGGCCTGGACGATCTCTTCGGGCTCGGCGTCGCAATCCAACCAGCCCTGCACCGTGCCCAGGGAATAGTAGGCATCGACACCCATGGCTCTCGCGCCCCCCCCTCACGCCCTCCGTTCCCAAGGGCAACAGACATCCAACCTGGAACTCACATTTTATAATAGGGCTTTCCCCTCTCAAGTCAAGCCGCGGGTAGCGGGTCCGTTTGCTGATCTGCCCTGCCCTTCCTCCGGCGTAGCCACGATTTGAGTGAAGGGTTTGTAGGGGCGCGTCTAAAGCCTGCCCTCTGCGAAGACAGGGGGTCCGCGCCCGTCCGTAGGGGCGCACGGAGGTCGCGGACCTCAAGCCGTGCGCCCCTTACAGGGCCGAGAGGTCACAGACCTCAAGGCGGCTCGCCCCTCCGCCCCGCGTCAAAATGACCCGCCGCCGTCTTTCGGGGAAGGGCTCAAGTCGCGGAAAAGGGATTTTGCGGGGACATCTTCGATGGGCTTCGCCGGCTGCGGAAGAAATTTTGACCGGGATTTCTCATCCCGGAAGCGGAGAGCAGGGGGAGGGTCAGGCGCGCTCCGCCCCGGTCAGAATCTTTGTCATTTTATAAATCCCCGTGATCGCCATGATCCCCGCCGCATTGTGGAGGATGGGGGACAAGGTCACGCTGACGGGGATTCTCCCGCCGTCCTTTTGGAGGCGCATGGCCTCGAACCGAACCTCCTTGCCTTCCTGCAGGTCCCGCGCAAGCCGGTGCTCATCACGCGCCCTCCAATCCCCCCGGTCCTCCGCAGGCACAAGGAGATCCACGAACCCCCGGCCCAGGGCTTCCTCCTCCGTGAAGCCGAAGAGGTCTCTGGCCCCGTCGTTCCACAGGATGATTTCGCGGGCCGGGTTCATGATGATGATGGCGTCGGCCTTTTCGTCCAGGGCGCTCCGAAAGACATCCAGGGACCGCCGGACCCCCGCGGAAGCGATGGGGTGCTCAATGGCTTTGACGGCGAAGCGGGCGAAGGTCTCGGCCAGGCGCTCGTCCGCCGCCCTGAACTCCGGCGCCCCCTGCTTTTCGGTGAAGTAGAAGCTCCCGCACACCTTCCCATGGGAAGTGAGCGGAATCCCGAGGAAGGAGCGCATCGGCGGATGGCCCTCGGGGAAGCCCGCCGAGCGGGGATCTTTGTGCACGTCCTTTAGCCGCAAGGGCCTGGGGTCCCGGATGAGGACGCCCAGGAGACCCCCTCCCTGCGGGAGGGAGCCGAGGGCCGCGCGGGTCTTCTCGTCGATCCCGGTCGTGATGAAGTGCGAGAGGGCGTCTCCCCGCGCGTTCAGCACGCCCAAGGCGCCGTAGCGGGCGCCCACCAGGCGCGTCCCCAGG
>JACPRG010000002.1 GCA_016190025.1 Candidatus Tectimicrobiota bacterium | reverse complement strand
GCTTCTCTTCGTGCCCTTCCACTCCGTCTGGAAGCTGCGCGACCGGCTGGAGACGGATCTTTCCACGCTTCGTTTCGCCCGCAAGGTCGCCGCTGCGACCTCGGCGCAGGACAGGCTGCTCGTTCAGGGCAGCCACCAGACGGACCTCCTCTATTACGCCGACCGCCGCGGGTGGTACCTGGGGAACCAGAGCAGGCTGCATGACCGGCGGCTTGAGGCCTACCGGGAGAAGGGCGCCCGGTATTACGTGACCCGGCTCGCGGACCTCCGGCGGGAAAACCCCCCGCTCTACCGGTATCTGCGGCGGAACTACCCGTTTGTGGAAGAGGGGAGGGACGGGATCATCGTCGACCTCACGCGACGCCTGAACGCCGGAGGAGAGGCCGGGCGCAAGGGCTGAGGGCCGGTCTTCCGTCGCGGGGACGCCCCTCGATTTCTCTCGGGACCTGCTTGGTGAGAGCGCCGGTCGTGTGGGCGCGGCGTCCGTCCGACCCTCATCTTCCCCCCGGTCTTGATCCGGCGCCTGGGTTGGGATAGGCTCTCTGCGCGGCGGGAGTCCTTCCCGGAAATCAGGAGTTCGGCGCGGCGAGCCTGGGCCAGCGGATGCTGCGGGCGCCGCCGAGGCCCCGAATCGGTGATATCCGCTCGTGGGGGAGAAGGGGGATGGAGGAGGAGCGCGGGTCGTCTCAGAGGGGCGGGAGGGTCCGGCAGCACAGCGCCGGAGGAGACCTTTTCGTCATCTTCATCGTCAATGCGTTGCTGAAGTTGATCACGCTCGGTATTTATCACTTCTGGGGCAAGACCCGGGTCAGGCGTTATCTGTGGAGTCAGTCCGCTTTCGACCGGGAACGGTTCGAGTACGACGGGCTGGGTCAGCAGTTGTTCTTCGGGTTTCTGAAGGCGTTGGGGGCGATGATCCCGCTGGTCGCGCTCTACGCTTTCCTGCAAGCTATTTTGGTTCCGGTTCAGCCGGTGCTCGGGGGTCTGATGGCCGTTCTCCTGTTGCTCGGGGTTTATGTGCTCACGGGCGTTGGTAGCTACAGCGCCCGCCGCTATCTTTTGAGTCACACGCGATGGCGCTCCATCCGATTCGCGCAGTCCGGCTTCGCCTGGGCTTTTGCGAAAAAATACCTCGGCTATGGACTGCTGGCCCTGATCACGCTGGGACTTTGGTGGCCCTATCGGCGTCACCGCCTGCTCGATTACAAGGTCAACCATACTTGGTTCGGGAGCGAGCGGTTCACCTACGACGGGTGGGGCGGAGATCTGTTCGCGCGCTTCCTGTGGACCTACTTGTTGACGATCCCCACCTTGGGCCTGATCTGGCTCTGGTACCTGGCCGCCGAGTACCGGTACATCGCCCGACACACGCGGTTGGGGAGCTTGCAGTTCGAGTTGGACTACACGGGCGGCCAGCTCCTCTGGCTGCGCATCAGTAACTGGCTGCTGGTCCTCGTCACCTTGGGCTTGGCGTATCCTTGGGCCCTGCTCCGCAGCTTCCGCTTTCTGTGTGATCGGCTGAGCGTGACGGGTCAGCTCGAGTACGCCGCCATCGCCCAAAGCGCGGGGCAGGTGCCAACCTCGGGCGAAGGCCTGGCGGAGATCTTCGGCGTGAGCGGCACCCTCCTGGGGATCGGCCGCATCTGAGCGCCCATGCGGTTTGAAGGCCATCTCACGGACGGGAAGACGGCGTGGCGCCTGCCGGTCCGCGTCGCCCTCTTGGGGGATCGCCTTCAGATCCTGGACGAGCGAGGAGGGCTCCTGGACGAATGGCCCTTGGAAGGACTCCGGCTGGCCGAGGAGGTCTACCGGCGGCAGCCCGTGCGGCTCGTCCATCGGGCGCGCGGGGAAGCGTGCCTGACGCTCGAGGGTCAGGAGATCCTGGAGCCGCTCGGGAGGGCGGCGCCGCGCTTGCGCAAGCGGTATTACGGCCGTCGCAGCGCCTTCGTCCGGGCGGCGATCTGGGGTTCGGCCCTGGGGGCAGCCGTGGTGGGCGCGATCCTGGTCGTACCCCGGTTGGCCCGGCCCCTGGCCCAAGTCGTGCCCCTGCGTTGGCAGGAGGCCCTGGGCGCAGCCGTCCTGGAGCACTTCGGAGGCAAGGCGGCTTTGTGTGAAACTGAGGCTGGGGAGGCTGCGCTGCGAACCCTGACGGAGCGCCTCGCGGTCACGGTGAAGACTCCGGATCGCTTCCAGGTGTCCGTGATGAGAAGACCGGACGCGAACGCGTTCGCCACGCCGGGGGGCCGCATCGTCCTCTTTGAGGGGTTCCTCATGTCGGCTGACTCGCCCGAGGAAATCGCGGGCGTCCTGGCTCACGAGATGGCCCACGTGGTCAAGCGGCACCCCATGGAAGGGCTCATCCGGGCGATGGGCTTCTGGCTGGTTCTCAGCGCGCTGGCGGGGGATGTCTCCAGCGTTCCGTCCGCGGTGGGGAAGTTCGGGCAGGTTTTTCTCACGCTCTCGTACAGCCGGGAGAAGGAATCCGAAGCGGACCGGCTCGCCGTGGAGATGCTGCGGAAGGCGGAGATCCGCTCCGACGGCCTCATCGCCTTCTTCCAGCGCCTGGAGGAAAGGGGGCGCGATGTTCCGGGGGCCCTTCGTTTCCTCTCCACCCATCCCTTGCATGGAGAGCGGGTCGCGGCCCTTCGCGCCCTGGCGCGAGACGGGGGAGAGGCCCTGACGCCTCAAGCGTGGCGGGACCTGAAAGGGATTTGCGGGGGGATCCGGCCGGGGGAGGCGGGGCGCAGGGAGGAATAGCGGTCTCGAATAGGTCTCGGACCCATCCAAGGAGCTCCCCTGTTTCCTTTGGACCGGGGGGCGTGCGATTCTCCGGGGTCCAGCTGAATTCAGGTTTCGCAGGAGACTGCGGCGTGGTGAGCCTGGGCCAGCGGATGCTGCGGGCGGCGAAGCTCGAAGCGGAGCTCTACGAAGAGGTGGAGGCCGACCAGAAGGCGACGGGCCAGGCCACCGGCGTTGTGATCCTCTCCGGCCTGGCGGCCGGCCTGGGGGCGGGGGCACAAGGCGGAGTCCCGGGCGTCGTCCTCGGGACCGTTGTCGCGCTCCTGGGGTGGTACCTCTGGGCCTTTCTCACGTACTGGGTCGGCACGCGGATCCTCCCCGAACCGCAGACGGAAGCCGATCTCGGAGAGCTGCTCCGGACCACCGGCTTCTCCAGCGCGCCGGGGTTGCTCCGGATTCTGGGCGTCGTGCCGGCCCTGCGGGGGGTCGTGTTCGTGGGGTCGTCGATCTGGATGCTGGTTGCCATGATCATCGCCGTGCGCCAGGCCCTGGATTACCGGAGCACCCTGCGCGCCGTGGGCGTTTGCGCCATCGGGTGGCTGGTGCAGATCCTGCTCCTGGCTTTCCTGGTCGGCATTTTTGGATCTCCCGAAAGGCCGATGTGAGCGGTCCGGCCGCTGGCGGGGCGTTCGGCCCGGCCTCTCCGAGAAGACAGGGGGAGCTTCCGCCCGCTGTCCTTGTCCGGGCGCCGCTGTCTCGGATCGGAGGTGGGGATCAAGGGTCGCCGACCCGTGTCCCGCGCCGCACCGATTGTGGCTGTCTCCATCACCAGGCCCGATGGCCCGTCCCGATACGCACTGGCGTCCGATGAAGATTCTGCGCGTGATCGCCCGCCTGAACATCGGCGGACCCGCCCGGCACGTCATCTACCTGGCGGAAAGGATGAGCGCGGGGGAGTTCCGCACCCTCCTCGTCAAGGGGGCCGAGGCGGAGTCGGAGGGGACGATGGAGGACTTGGCCCGCAAGCGCGGGGTGGGGTACCTCTACATCCCCGAGCTCGGCCGGGAAATCCGCCCGTGGGACGACTGGGTGGCTTTCTGGAAACTCTTCCGGTTGCTGAGAAAAGAGCGGCCCGACGTCCTTCACACCCACACCGCCAAGGCGGGGGCCCTAGGCCGGGCTGCGGGTCTCCTCTACCGGTGGACGACGCCCGGCGGCCGGCGCATGAAGGTGTTTCACACCTTTCACGGCCACGTCTTGCAGGGGTATTTCGGCCCCTGGAAAAGCCTCGTGTTCCGGTGGGCGGAGCGGCTTCTCGCCCGGGCCTCGACGCGCATCGTCACCCTGAGCGAGGGTCTCCGCGACGAGCTGGCGGCCCTGGGCGTCGCCCCGGCGGAGCGGATCGCCGTGGTCCCGCTGGGCCTGGAACTTTCGGATTTCCTGGCGGTCGGGGAGGAGCGGGGACAGGATCCGGGGGCCGGCTTTCGCGCTTCCCTGGGGGTTCCCCGGGAGGCTTTCCTCGTGGGCATCGTCGGCCGCCTGGTGCCCATCAAGGACCACGAGACCCTCTTTCAGGCCGTCGGGCGGATGTGCGGGGAGGGGATGGACGTCCATCTCGCCGTGGTGGGGGACGGCGACCGCCGGGAAGAGCTGGAGCGGCGCGCGCGGGCGCTCTTTCCGGCGGGCCGGGCCCACTTCGTCGGATGGCGCTTCGACCTGCCCCTCGTTTACAATGACCTGGACGCCCTCGCCCTCTGCTCGCTCAACGAGGGCACGCCGGTGTCCCTCATCGAGGCCATGGCCGCCGCCCGGCCGGTTGCGGCCGCTGCGGTGGGAGGGGTCCGGGGCCTCCTGGGATGGAAGGGACGCGGGTTTCCCCCTCCCGGGCGGGTGGAGGAGACGGAGCGGGGTCTGGTGGTCGCGCCGAAGGACCCAGCCGCCCTTGCGGCCGCCCTCCGGAGGATCCGGAGCGAGCCCGAGGCCGCGGCGGACCGGACCCGGGCGGGAAGAGGCTACGTGAGGGAGCGCTTTGGCGTCGAGCGGCTGGTGTCGGATCTGGCGGCCTTGTATCGGGGCGGATGAAGGTTGCCGGATGGGCGCCGGAGTCTTAGAATAAGGCCGGTTTGCATTGGGGCGGGGGACGCGGTCTCCGCTCTTGTCTTTTTGAGAGGGATGTCTTCATGCGGATCTTGGTGACGGGAGGGGCCGGGTTCATCGGCTCTCATTTGACGGAGGCGCTTCTTTGCCGGGGCGATCGGGTCACGGTTCTGGACAACCTCTCCACGGGGGACCTCCGGAACATCAAGCACCTGCTAGATGACCCCAACCTGGAATTCATTGAAGGCTCCGTCACGGATGCGGAGCTGACGGAGCGCCTGGTGAGTCCGTCCGATCAGGTCTACCACCTGGCGGCGGCGGTGGGGGTCAGGCTCATCATGGAGCGGCCCGTCGAGACCATCGAGACCAACGTCTGGGGGACGGAAATGGTCCTGCGGGCCACCCACGCCCACATGAAAAAGGTCCTCATCGCCTCGACCTCGGAGGTCTACGGGAAGAACAGTTCGGGGCCTTTGAAGGAGAACGACGACCGGGTGATGGGCTCCGTCATGAAGCAGCGCTGGGCCTACGCCAACACCAAGACCCTCGACGAATTCCTGGCCCTCGCGTACCACCGGGAGAGGAATCTTCCGGTCGTCGTCGTCCGCTTGTTCAACACGGTGGGGCCCCGGCAGACGGGTGCGTACGGAATGGTGATCCCGAATTTCGTCCAGTCGGCCCTTGCGGGAGAGCCGATCCGGGTCTTCGGGGACGGCCGCCAGAGCCGTTGTTTCTGCCACGTGTCCGATGTCGTCCGCGGCCTGATGGGCCTTATGGAGCATCCGGGCGCCTTGGGTGAGGTGTTCAACATCGGCAACCCGGTGGAAATCAGCATCGGGGACCTGGCCCACCGGGTGAAGGAGATGACGGGAAGCCCCTCCGAGATTATCTTCATCCCTTACGAGGACGCCTACGGGCAGGGCTTCGAAGACATGAGGCGGCGGGTTCCGGACTTGACCAAGGTCAGAAATCTCATCGGTTTCGAGCCACAGGTCCCGCTGGATCAGATCCTCCAAAGCATCATCGACTATTTTCGGGGTTTGCCGGAGAAGGAAAGGGGCGGGACGGCCGGGCCGTCGCGGTCCCCCGGGCGGATGCGGACTTCCGGGGCGAAAGGGCGTTAAGCGCGCAAGGCTTGTGGAGTGTTGACTGTCAAAGCCCTTTGCGCGGACGCGGCGGAACCTGTTTGACACGGGGATCGGGGATTCCTATAATAAAGATTGTCGGCCCGGCAGAGGCGATGCCGCGGGCGTCGCCCCGAGGGCCACGAGGTGTGAGATCGATCAATCCGGGAGAGACCCCTTATGGCCACGATGATCACGGATGAGTGCATCAGCTGCGGCGTTTGCGAGCCGGAGTGCCCGAACGAGGCGATCAGCGAAGGGGAAGACATATTCGTCATCGACCCGAACCTCTGCACCGAGTGCGTGGGGTTCCACGACGAAGAGCAGTGCGCGGTGGTTTGCCCGGTCGACTGCTGCGTTCCCGACCCCAATAACGAAGAGTCGGAAGAGCTTCTCCTCGCCCGGGCGAAGCAGCTCCATCCGGATGCCGACGTTCCGGACCTGGAGAACCTGACCCCGGACCTTTCGCGCTTCCGCAAGAAGTAGGGAATCCCCAAAAACCTCCCGCTCAGCAGGGCGGGAGGTTTTTTTGTGCCCGGATCCCGAGAGCTAACCGGCGGCCTGGAGCACGGTGTCCGGTATCACCCGGCGGCTTCCCAGTCCCAGGATGAATCGGCCGGGCCGGTTCAGGACCTGATCCGTCCGCGTCCCCAGGACGGTCCAATCGCACAACTGCCCCGAAAGCGCTCCTTCCAGCTCGGCCAGCGTCCGGTCGTCCGAGAGGAAATCCCCGGCCAGCGTCACCGAGGCGATGCGCCCATCCTCCCCCCGGGCCAGGGCGGCGGAGAACCGCCCGAGCTGAATCTCGCTCTCGGCCCGATGGACCTCCGCCGGACGAGGTTTCCGGTCCTCCACCCATGCCGCGGTGTCCGTTCTCTCTTGCCGGATGCGGTCGATCCCTTCCTGCTCCTTTCCGGTCCATGGGCGTTCTTGGGACGCGAGGCCCAGCCGGTGCTCCGACCCCCGGCGAATGGCCTCGGCCAGATCCTCGATGGAGATCTCCCGTCCGCTTTCCGCGCGGAGAGACGTGACGGGCGGGGAGATGAGGAAGGAGGCGAAGGGTTTTCCGGGGGGCGCGTCGGCGAGGCCCCCCTCTAATTCCGCCAGGCTCCCGGACAGTGCCAAGTGACATTCGAAAAGGACGGCCCCCTCCGGCGAGAACGTGAAACCCACCACCGCGATCCGCTTCCGGTCGACGGTCAAGATGTCCCGGCCCATGTAAACGGCCTTGACCCCTAAGGGGTGGCAGCCCCGCAGGACGCCCCTCACGTAACGATTGAGAACGAGCTCGGGGGGAAGGATGCGGTCCGGGTCGCCGGCCAGGTCCCAGGCCCTCGGAAGGGCCAGGGAGATGCCGACGAAGCCGGGGCCCGCCGGAACCGCCCGCCCGCCGGTGAGGCGCCGGCCGATTCCATGCGCGTCGCCTGGACGGAGGGTTTCCGGTGAAACGTCCGCTGGGACCGGCTGGTACCGGCCCAGCAAAAGAGAGGGACGTTCCAGGGTGTAGATGCGGAGGGTCGGTTTCCCGCCGGATTCCGGGTCGCCGAGGCGGCGAAGGAGATAGCTGTCCGCCGCAACGCTGCGGGACGGCGAGAGGCCGTTCTCCACGATCAGGTCCGCCGGGACGGTCAAAGGAATCCCTCCCACTGGGCCTCAGCGCGTGATCACAAACTCCCAATCCTGGAAGGTCTCAATCCCGGTCTGGGCGAGCCGGCCTTCTTCCAGCCGGCGGTCGTCGAATGGCACGAAGTGGACCAGCTTGAGAAAGGGAAGTTCGCGGACCGCCGGCTCAAGGGCATTTTTCCCCTCCCGGCGGACGCGGCGGACGTGGTCCTCGGCCATCCGCCATTCCCACGGGTCCGGGCTCACGGCGATCCAGTCCCCGCGGGCCGCCAGCCGGTTCCAGCCGGAGAAAAGCCGCTCCCGGTAGCCGGGCAGCAGGTTCCCGGACAGGATCAGGGTGAACAGGAAGTGATGCCCCCACCAGAAGAGGGAGCGGAAGGCGAAGAGGCTCTCCCGGGAGTACCGGCGCGGAAAATCCAGGAAAATGTAAGGGAGGTCGTAGTGGTGTTCGCCGCCGCTCAGCTTGCCGCGCGTGAAGTCCACGCCGTCCGGCGCGAGGTACCGCTCCGGCTTCACGTGGGCCAGCAGGCCCTCGCGCACCCGAGAGAAGACCGCGCGGATCTTTTGGCTCACGGCCCGCTTCCGCTCGAAGAAGATCGTGTCCGCGATGAGGGAGCGCTCCTCCGGGGCGAATCGGATCTCCTCGCGCAAAGTGCTCTCCTCTCTCGTCCGGACCCGCGGGGTTGAAGCCGGGAGGAAGCGCCGGCCGCGGCCCGCCCGCCGATGCGCGGCAAACGTGCGGTCAGGCGCCAAAGTCGTAGGTTTTCCCCTGCTTCAGCCACCGCACCCTGGGCTCGCCCAGCGCCTCGACCTCCTTTTTCAGCTCCTCTGCGTAGGCGGGTTTGGCGTGGTAGAGGTAGACGGGGACCTCGGGGGGCATCTTCCGAAGCTCCTCCTTCAGCAGGGCGGGCGTCAGGTGGCCGGCCAGGCGGGCGATTTCCTCCATCCGGTTCGGAAAGGACGCTTCCGTGATGATGGCCCGCAGGTCGGGGACCCCCTCGGCGGCGTCCCAGATGGCCTCGGTGGGGGCGGTGTCGGCCGTGTAGAGGAGACTTCCGCCCGGTCCCTCCAACAGGAATCCCGCGGTGGGGACGGCGTGGTGGACTGGGTGGGCCGTCACCTCCAGGTCGGCCACGCGGACCCGCTCCCCGGGGGAAAGCCTCCGCATCTCCAAAAGGGGGGAACCGCCGATGTCCCGGGAGAGGACGTTCGGCCAAAGGCGCCCATTGAAGAGGTGCTCCTCCAGGGCCTTTGCCGTCTCCTTGAGGCACCACAGGCGCAACGGACCCTCCCGCTTTCCCAGGGTGTTGTCCAGGACGAAGCAGAGGTCCGCCACGTGGTCCATGTGGGCGTGGGAGAGGAGCACGTCCTGAAGGAGCGCCTGGGCTTCGAGGGAGAGCTCGGAGGCCGCGGAGCCCGCGTCCAGGAGGACCATGTTGTCAAGGAGGAAAGAGGTCGGGCGGCAGCGGCCGGCGCGGCTGCCGCACGCGCCGAGAACCGTCAGTCTGATGGCACTTCTCCGTCACGGACAAGAGGTTTTCCAGGGGCGGGACGCGCCCCCGGAACCGTCCGGCGCGCGCGCTCAGGGGTGCGCGTGCTTCACCTCCTGTCCCGATGCGGCCAGGATCGACTCGACGATCTTCACGTATCCGGTGCAGCGGCAGATGTTCCCCGACAGGGCCTCCCGGACCTCGGCCTCCGTGGGCCTCGGGTTCTCATCCAAAAACGCCTTGGTCGTCATGATGAACCCCGGCGTGCAATACCCGCACTGCAGGCCGCCGTAGTTGACGTACGCTTCCTGGATGGGGTGCAGCCCGCCGTCCTCGCCGCGCAGTCCCTCGACGGTCGTGACCTCGGCGTCTTGCGCCTGGATGGCGAGCATGAGGCAGGACTTGATGTTCCGGCCGTCCAGCAGGACGGTGCAGCAGCCGCACACGCCGGATTCACAGCCCCGCTTGGTCCCGGTCAGTCCCAGGTCGTCGCGGATCGCCTCCACCAGAAGGCGGCGGGGCTCGATGGCGACCTCGTGTTCTTCTCCGTTCACCCGAAGTGTGATCAGCCGTTTTTTCACGCCTTCGTCCTTCCGTTTCCGCGGGCGCGCTCCAGCGCCCGAAGGGCCGTCCGTCTCACGATGACCTTGATGATCTCCCGGCGGTAATCCGCGGACCCCCGAAAATCGTCCAGGGGTTTCACCTCCTCCGAGGCGGCCTTTCCCGCCCGGGCGAAGACCTCCTCCGTGGCCGGCTGGCCCCGCAGGGCCTCCTCCGCGGCCCTCGCCCGGATCGGAACGGGGGTGGAGGCCCCCAGGGAGATCCGTGCGTCGGTGATGGTCTTGTCCTTGGCCAGGGAGAGAACCATTCCCACCCCCAAGAGAGGACGGTCTTCCGCCGGGGTGGTCGTGAACCGGGTGTAAACGCCCACGGAGCCCGGCGGCAGAGCCGGGATGCGGATCTCCGTCAGGACCTCGTCCGGCTTGAGGCAGGTCTCGTAGTAATCTACGAAGAACTTTTCCAGGGGGATCTCCCGCGTCTTCTTCCCCCGCACGGTCTTCACCGTGGCGTTCAGGGCCAGGAAGCAGGCCGGGGGGTCCGAGGCCGGGTCGTTGTGGGCCAGGTTTCCCCCGATGGTCGCCATGTTCCGGATCTGGGGGTTGGCGACGCGGCGCGCCATCTCTGTGATCATGGGAAAGCGGGCCGCGATTTCCGGGTGATGTTCGATGGAGCGGTGCCGGGTGAGGGCGCCGATCCGAAGGGCGCCGTCTTCAAACTTGATGGAATCGAGGTCCTTCAGGCGGCCGAGGCTCACCACATGGGTCGGGCTGAAGATCCGCTGACGCATCAGCAGGAGGAGAGAAGTCCCCGAAGCCATCAGCTTCGCGCCCTCTCCGGCCTCCCCGACCATGCGGCTGGCCTCGCCTACACTTTTCGGCTCCAGCCATTCGAAGTTCCGCAACCTTTTTCCCTCCTGATGGACAGCCGCGCGGGCTTACGGTTGGTATCCCGGGATGTAGTCCTCTAGGCGGATCTCATCCGACCCGGGGACGGAGATTTCATCCGGATAGTTGGACTTGCGCGTGGCGTCGATGCCCACCTTGGTCACCAGGTGAGAGCCGCCGGCCGGGTCGTAGGAGGCGGGGTCCAGGGGCGAGCCCTTCGCGTAGGTCACCATGAAGATGTCGTGGTCTCCCCGGACCCGGGTCCCGATGGCGTGCAGGACCTCCGTGTCGCTGGTGACGTCCACGTCGTGGTCCACCACGATGGCGAACTTGAGGAAGGGGTCCGCCACGAAGGCCGCCATGGCCGCCTGCTTGGCCTCGCCCTCGATCATCTTCTCGATGGCGATGTAGCAGATGAACCGGAAGCGTCCCGCCCGGGGCATGTGGACCGCCTTGACCGTGGGGCAGGCGATCTTCACCGTGTCCTCGATCATGGTGGACCGGATGAGCCCGGACAGCAGCAGGTTGTCGGGGTGGCCCACGAAGGCGTTCTGATAGAGCGGATTCTTCCGGTGGGTGATGGCCTTGACCTTGACGATGGGGTTCATGCGCATGGGGCCGTAGGTGCCCGGATACTCCCCGAAGGGCGCCTCCTCCTCGCGGATGTGGGGAAGGATCTCGCACTCCAGGACGATCTCGGCGTCGGCCGGCACCTCCAGCGGGATGGTTTCGCACTTCACCAGCTTGACCGGCTGCTGCAGGATCCCGCCGGCGATGTGGAACTCGTCCGTCTCCAGCGGGGTGAAGCTCAGGGCGCCCAGGAAGAAGGCCGGGTGGTGGCCGAGCACGGCGGCCATGGGGCAGGGCAGCCCCCGCTTTTCGTACTTCTTCCAGATGTAGTGGCCGTGGGCGGTCTCGGAGATCTGGATGCCGAAGGTGTTCCGGTCCTTCACCATCAGGCGGTAGATGCCGATGTTGTTGACGCCCGTATCGGGATCGCGCATCACGTCGAGCGCCGCCGTGATGTACTTCCCGGCGTCCTTTTCGTGGTAGGTGCAGATGGGAAGCTCGTTGACGTCCACCTCATCCCCGATTTTGATGACTTCTTTGACGGGGCCGGAGTCGACGATCTCGGGGGGGATGGGCCTGGTCTCTCTCTTGTGATACTCGTTCAGGAAATCGCGGACCGTCCCCGCTTCCAGCCCCAGGGCCAGCCGAAGCCGGGTGAGGCTGGCGTGCATGTTGGCGACCAGCGGGATTTTCGAGCCCTTCACGTTCTCGAAGATCACGCAGGGGAACTGGTTGTCCTTCTCCAGGCGGGCGAGGATCCCCGTGATCCCAAAGCGGGGGTCCACCTCTTTCTTGACGCGGACCACCTCTTCGGGGTGGCGCTCTTCCAGGAACTCGATGAATCCCCGCAGGTCCTGCGTCGTGGTGGTAATCGGAGGCATGTCTTCATCTCCGTCAGCGTAAGTTTCATGGGCCGACCCCGGTTCCGGGAAGCGGCCGGCCCATTGAATGGGAAAGGTTGCGTTCGGCGTCCGCCGGAGAGATCCCTATTTTGCCATCCCTCGGGGGGCGAGTCAAGTCGCCGCCACGGTCTCCCGGAGGCGCCGGCGCGACCCGAAAAACAAACCCCGAGGAGGTCTCAAAGGCCTCCCCGGGGTCTCGGACCGGCCGGGTATCAGCCGCCGCCCACCACCGGCATCTCCTGCTCTTCGATGGCCCACGGGATCATGATCTTCTCCAGGCGGACGATGAGCCCGAACAGCACCAGGCCGATGACCGAAAGAATGAACAGCGCGGTGAACATCAAGGGCGTGTTCAGCTCGTAGTTGGACACGATGATGAGGTAGCCGAGCCCCTTGCTCCCCCCCACGAACTCCCCGACGATGGCCCCGATGACCGCCAGGGTGATGGAGATCTGCAGGCCGTTGAACAGGAAGGGGAGCGAGTTCGGGAAGCGGATCTTCGAGAGAACCTGCCACTTGGTCGCCCGGAAGGACCGGACCAAATCCAGCAGCTCGGGCTCGACCAGCCGCAGGCCCGTGATCATGCTGACCACGATGGGGAAGTAGCCGATGAGGAAGGCGATCAGCACCTTGGACGTCGCCCCGTAGCCCACCCAGATGAGCAGGAGAGGGGCGATGGCGATCTTCGGGACGATCTGGAGGATCACCAGAAGGGGATAGAGCACGTCTTCGAGGAACTTGTACCAGACGATCAGGATCGCGGAGAGGATGCCGACGACGATCCCGAGCAGGTACCCCAGGATGGTTTCCAGAAGGGTGGTGTTGATGTGAGAGCCGAGCAGGTGCGCCTTGGAGATCATCTCCTTCCAGGTGGCCGAGGGCGACGGGACCAGGAACTGCGGAATCTCGGCGACCTTCACCCACACCTCCCACAAGAAGATGAGGATGATGATGCTCCAGATCGTCGTGATGAGCCGGTCCCTTCCGGGACGGATGGCTTCCCTGGCGGCCAGGCTGGACGTAATGAAGTACCCGCCGTACACGGTAACCAGCCACACCGCGAACAGGATGAAGAACAGCGCGACCGACCAGCCCGTGTTTTTCGGGGCGAGCTTGACGGACTCCAGGAGATAGGACGCCCCGATGAGCAGAAGAGAGCCCCAAACCGCCGTGACGCACTGGGACAGGTTGAAATTGATCGACGGGACGATGCGCGTGAGGATGAAGTTGAACAGCCACATCAGAATCACCCAGACCGCGATCCCGGCCATCGTCCAGAGCGTCATCGTGGCGGTCTCCGGCGGAAAGTAATCCAAGTACTGCGCGATGACGGCCAGGGGAGCCAGGAGCAGGTACGCCCAGACGCCCGTCAGGAGCGGGGCCGCGGGACGCCAAGCCTTGTTTTGGCGGAGGAGCACCTGGACCGCCCCGACAACGATCAGATAGGCGGTGACCATCAACAAGATGGCCGCGATGGGGTGCAGCACGGAGTAGACGACGCCTGTGGCCGAGATGACGTCTCCGGCCTTGAGGCCCCAAAGCAAGAGGACAATGGCCAGGCAAACGATTCCCATTTTCCAGAGCAACCGGGACTTGAACATGGACCCGCCTCACCTTCCAGGAGGTTCAGACCTTGGCCTTTTCCGGCGGCCACCCGCCCGAAAAGGCCCCCTTATCTCTCAGACAACGGCCCTTTCAC
The DNA here is from genome assembly GCA_016190025.1 of Candidatus Tectimicrobiota bacterium. The sequence continues at coordinate 44,605 of JACPRG010000002.1, read as the reverse complement.
AAATCCAGAGCCATTTCGCATCAGATTTGAGCCCGGATTTTAGCCGAGGCCTCCGGGGCGTGTCAACCGAAATTTCCGCGAGAGAAGAGGATTTTTCACGAGACCCGGCGAAGCCCCGGCAGCACGGAGTCGGTGAAGCGCTCCAGCTGTTCCATCTGGTTCCGCGATGCGAACCGAAAAATGAATGTGGCGACCCCCGCCTCTTTCAGGGCGGCCAGGTGTTCCAGGACCTCCTCCGCCGTGCCGAACGGGTCGCGCCTCCACATGGATTCCGAAAGGTCCCGGTGGCCCGTCGTGTAGTAGGCGTTCACGTACTCCAGCCCCTCGGCGCGTGCCCGCGCGCGGTCCTTTCCGACATTCAAGGTGACTTGATAGGCCGGCGTCAGGGCGTCCGGCGCCCGGCCGAGCCCGCCCGCGTGCGTCTGGATGCGCTCCCAGAGGATCCGGTACTCCGCCGGGGTTGCCGTGCAGGTCATCCATCCGTCGGCCAGGCGCGCCACCCGCCGGAGCATCCGCTCCACGACGGGCTCGCGGAGGTCGAAGACCTGCGGGTTGCAGGAAACCCAGATGGGCGGGCCGCCCTCCCGCTCCGGCTTGGGACGCAGGTCGAGCTCCGGGAGCGTGTGGAAGGCGTCGTTTCGGCGGACCGGGCCCGGCGACCAGAAATCCCGCAGGAGCTGAATCTGCTCTTCCAAGATCCGGCCCCGCCGCTGGTAGGGGACGCGGGCCACGTCGAACTCGGAAACGAAGCCCGGCCCTCCCGACTCGGCGTTTCCGCCCCCCACGCAGACCGCCAGGACCGTCCGCCCCTTGGCGATCCGGTCCAGCGTCGCCCACGCCAGGGCCAGCCAGACGGTGTGCCGAAGGGGCGCGATCAGGGCCGCCGTGCCCAGCCCGACCCGCCGGGTCCTCATGGCGATGGCTGAGAGGGTGGTGATGGATTCCAACCTCGCCTTCGAGAAGAAGTTGTCTCCCACCCAGACCGAGTCGTAGCCCAGCTGCTCGGCGCGCACGGCGAGGTCCAAAAGCCGGTCGATGTCGTAGGACTCGGGAAAAATCACGGGAACGCGGGTGTTCACGTTGACACCCAGGCGCATGGAGAGACTCATTCCGTCCACCTCCGTTCCGGGGGATTCGCAAAAGAAAGTGATGGTAATCGATGGGTGTCGCCTGCGTCAACCGCAAGAAAAACGGGGCTTTTCGCTTAAGATGGGATCGGGAAAACCCGATACGTTAATTGGAAGAGAGAGGCGGGGAAGCGGTTCAGGCGGAGCCGGGAAAGAGGGGGCGCATTTTCTCTTGTCCCTTTCCGCCCCGTGTGCCGCACGAATGAACCATTGAGAGGAATGCCCTCTGCATGCACACCTCCACGGCTGAGGACACGGCTGAGGAACAGGTGATTCGCCTGTCCGAGAATGGGGCGGCCGACAACGGCGAGTCCCTGGTGCCGATAGACCTCGACCTCATCCCGCGCAAAGTCCGGCTGGAGCTGCCCCTGTTCGTCCAGGTCGGCGAGGGTGACCAGCGGATGTTCGCCCTGGTCAGAAATCGGGGGGCGCTCTTTTCCGACAGGGTCCGGAACCTGCTCCGGAAGGAAAAAGCGCCGATTTTCACGAAAGGGAAATACTTCCAGGCCTACGAAGCGAGCGTAGAGACCCACCTGGAGAAGATTCTCACGGACGAGTCCGTCCCCCTCGACAAACGGGCCACCCTCCTCTACCAAAAGGGCGAGGACATCATGGAGGCCTTCTTCGACCGGCCCCTTTCGAAAGAGAATTACCGGAAGTCCCAGGAGCTGGTCAGCAACATCGTGCGGCTGACCCACACCAGCGAGGCGGGGGTCCAGAGCATGATGAAGCTGGCGCGGCGGGATTACAACACCTACTCCCACAGCCTGCACGTGTGCATCCTGGGCGTGGGATTTTCCCAAGCCCTCCTCTCCGACAAACGGCTCCTCCGCGATGGGTCCTTCTCCGGCGACATCCATATCCTCGGCCAGGGATTCATCTACCACGACCTGGGGAAAAGCCTCATCGACGCGAAAATCCTGAAAAAGGCCGGCCCCCTGAACGACGCCGAATGGAAGGAGATCAAAAGGCACCCGCTGGACGGCGCACAAATGCTCCAGGAACAGGGGGTCCGCGACCGGGAGATCCTGCAGATCACGCTGTACCACCACGAGCGGATGAACGGCACGGGATATCCCTATGGCCTTCAGGCGGATGCAATTCCGGCGATTGCCCGGGTCGCGGCCATCACAGACGCCTTCGACGCCCTCACCTCCGACCGCCCGTACAAAGCGGCCGCGAGCACGTTCCAGGCCCTGTCCATCATGAAAAACGAAAACGCCGGCTTCTACGACCCGGTGCTTTTCCAGCAGTTCGTTCTGATGTTTCGGCGTAACCCCGACACCGCGAAAAAATTGGATCCCCGGAACTTGCGATCCTCGGACCCGCCCCGCGCTCGCCCAAAGTGAGCCCCGCCATTTCCGGCGCCTCGCCTCTTCCGCGGCCGGAGACTTTCTATCAGGAGCCCCGATCCGCGGATGACTTCTTGTGGGAGACGGTTTGGTCGCTCCTTGACGCTTCGGCAACGCCCTTCCAAAGACACCCGCCCCATACGATTGGGTAGCGGGTCATGTTGGACGCCGAGTGGTCACAGACCTCAAGCGGAGATCGGGGCGGAATGAGGTACTGGCGGACAAGCCGCCAGTGGCCCCCAGGCGGGAAATTGTCCCGCCGCGGCCTCGCCGGGCGCAGCACGAGGTCGCAGACCTCAAGCTGCGCCCCTACAAGACCAGGCCGCGCGAGTGGCCGCGGCGGTTCGCCGCCCCTCCCGGGCGGTTGACTTCGCGCGGCGGGATTCGGTATATCAAGTCGAGATGATTTTTTTACGGAGGAGGGAGGAAGACCGGCCGGAGGGTTCCGGCGGGGGAGGAGGTTTGTTCTGTGTCTGTCGCGTCCGGGAGGGTCCGTCAAAGGAGATTGAGGCGCTTGGCCTGCGCCGAGGTCCTGAGGGAGGTCCCATGCTGAACCGCGTCATCGAGGTGGGGGGGACCGCCCGGAGTCGGGTCACGGAGGTCGTCGAGGGCGTCAAGAACGTCATCGAGGTCTGCGCCGGGGTTCGCCCCGGCGAGCGGGTCCTCATCGTGACGGACACGGCCTTCGACGAAGCCATTGTGGACGCCTTCGTGGTCCTCTTGAAGAGCCTCGGCGCCGAGGTCGTCGTCGCGAGAATGCTCCCCCTCAAGTTCCCGTTCGAGAAGGGGTTCAAGGGGTTCGAGGAGCCCCCGGGGATGGTCCAGGGGGCGATGCTTCACGCGGACGTCATCTTCGAGCTCACCACCATGTGGTGCGGCCTGGCGGCCGCGCGCTTCGAGGCCGTGGCCAAGGGCGCCCGGTATTTTTCCATGGTCACCATCGCCTATCCGAACTTCGTCCGCGGGGGCGCCCTCACCACGGACTTCCGCGTCGTCCGCCCCATCGCCGAGTCCATCCGCGACAAGTTCACCGCGGCCTCCAGTATCCGGATCCTGGGCCGGGGGGGCACCGACATCACGGCCAGCCTGGAAGGCAGAAACGGCCGGTGCAACGACTGCATCGCGACCGAGCCGGGGAGCTACGACTGCCCGGCCGACCTGGAAGCCGGAGGGGCTCCCCTGGAGGGGACGGCCGAGGGGGTCATCGTCGTGGACGGCATGGTGGAATTCTCCGGCCTGGGCCTCGTCCAGGAGCCTTTCAAGATTCACGTGAGGCGAGGCAAGCTGGTGGACGTAGAAGCCCGCGGCGAGGGCAGGCTGCATGCGGATGTGCTGATTCGCGCCATCGAGGCCTGCAATCACCCGAATACGCGGGAGGTGGCGGAGATGTCCCTGGGCCTGAACCCGCGCGCCCAGTTTTCGGGGATCGAGATCGAGACGGAGGCCGTCATCGGAACCGCCCATATCGCCTTCGGCAGCAACACGGGCTACGGCGGCGTCAACCCGGCTCCCGGCCACTTCGATGTCGTTTTCCGCGATGCCACCTACATCCTGGATGATGAGGTCATCCTGGAGGACGGCGCGCCGAAGGCGTTCGCCGTTCCCGACGCCTAGCAGGCCGCGGCGGAGGTCTTTCTGGAAAAGCCGGAGGGGAGGTTTTCCCAAAGGGAAGGACCGGGCCGCCGGGACGGATGGAGAAGATGAGCCCAAGCCGCCTGTTTTTCGCGTGGAAGGACGTGCCGGAGCGGACCGACGCCTCCGACCGCGACATCCTCCGGCGCGACCTCGTCGGCGAGCGCTTGATGGTGACCCGGTACACGCTTCGCTCGGGCGTGTCCACCCCCCCGCACCATCACCCCCACGAACAGTTCACGCACATCCTGAGCGGCCTCATCCGGGTCGTGGCGGGAGAGGAGGAGCGCGTTTTGGGTCCGGACGGGGTTTCTTACATTCCGCCCAATTTGCCGCACTCCTTCGAGGCCATCGAGGAGACGGTCTGTCTGGACATCTATTCTCCCCCCCGCGAGGATCACCTGGCCCAGTACCCGCCGGGGGAAGCGCCCTGGCCCCGAGGAGAAATGGCGTGAGCGGCCCGCTCGACGAGAAGACGCGCATCGACCTCTACCGGACCCTGCTCGTGGTCCGCTTCTACGAAAACAGCCTCCCCGCCCTCATCCAGGAGGGCCTGGTCGTGGGCTCGATGCACGTTTGCACCGGCCAGGAGGCCGTCGGGGTCGGGATCTGCCGGCAGCTCCGGCCCGACGACTACGTGACCAGCGGACACCGGGGTCACGCCCATTACATCGCCAAGGGCGTCGACCTGGGGCGGATGACCGCCGAGATCTTCGGACGGGCGACCGGCCTGGGCGGGGGTCGGGCGGGACACATGCTGATCGCGGACCACCGGGCGGGCATCCTGGGCGGCAGCGCCGTCGTCGGCGGCAACGTCCCAGTGGCCGTCGGCGCGGCCCTCTCCAGCCGGCTTCGCGGCTCCGACCAGGTCGCCGTTTGCTTCTTCGGCGATGGGGGCTCCTGCATCGGCTCTTTTCACGAAAGCCTCAACATGGCCGCGGTCTGGAACCTGCCGGTCCTCTTTGTCTGCGAGAACAACCGGTACGCCCTGACCACCCCCCTCCGGGAGACCGTCGCCGGCGAAAGCGTCGCCGCCCGGGGCGCGGGCTACGGGGTCCCGGGAGTCGAGGTGGACGGCAACGACGTCCTCGCCGTGTACGAGGTCGGGCGCGAGGCCATCGCCCGGGCCCGCAGGGGCGAAGGACCCAGCCTCATCGAGGCGAAGACCTACCGCATCGAGCCCTTCTCGAACCGGGACCGGGGCGGCTACCAGCCTCCCGAGGAGGTCGAGTTTTGGAGGGCCCGCGACCCCATCGACCGGATGGCCCGGCACCTGCGGTCGTCGGGTTTGCTCGATGAGGAGCGCGACGCGTCCATCCGGGCCGAGGCCGAGAAGACCGTCCGGGACGCCATCGAGTACGCCCGGTCCAGCCCTCCCCCGGACCCGGCCGCCATCTGGGAGCACCTCTACCGGGCTCCTGCGCCGCAGGGGACGGCGCCATGAAGAACATCCACTACCGGGAAGCCCTCCGCCAGGCCCTGGCCGAAGAGATGGAGCGGGATGGAAGCGTATTCGTGATGGGCGAAGACGTGGGGCAGCAGTACGGGGGGGTGTTCGGCGTCACCCAGGGGTTGGCCGAGCGGTTCGGGGCCGAGCGGGTGCGGAACACGCCCATCTCCGAGTACGCCATCGCGGGCGTGGCCTTCGGCGCGGCGATCAGCGGGATGCGGCCGGTCGCCGAGATCATGTACATGGACTGGATTCACCTGGCCCTCGAGCGGTTCGCCAATGGGGCGTGCATGTTCTCCTTCATCAGCGCGGGCCAGTCCTCGGTGCCCCTGGTGCTGCGGACCCAGATCGGCTCCCGCGGCTCGGCGGGCCCGCAGCATTCCCAGAGTCTTGAGTCCTGGTTCATGCACATCCCGGGCGCGAAGGTCGTCATCCCGTCCACCCCCTACGACGCCAAGGGCCTGCTGAAGAGCGCCATCCGGGACCCCGATCCCGTTCTCTTCATCGAGCACACGATGCTCTACGGAAAGCTGGGGCCCGTCCCGGAGGAAGAGTACCTGGTCCCCATCGGCCGGGCGGACGTGAAGCGGGAGGGGACCGACCTGACGCTGATCGCGTACTCGCGGATGCTGCACGAGGCCCTCGCCGCCGCCGACGAGCTGGCACGGGAGGGGATGGAGATCGAGGTCGTCGACCCGCGCACCCTGGTCCCCCTGGACCTCGAAACCATCCTCCGCTCGGTCCGCAAGACGGGGAAGGCCGCCGTCCTCCATGAGGCCTGGAAGCGGGGAGGGGCGGGCGCGGAGATCGCAGCCGCCATCACCGAGAGCGCCTTTCACGACCTGGACGCGCCGGTCCGGCGGATCGGGGCGCTCGAGGTGCCGATCCCCCAGAGCCCCGTGCTGGAGAGCGCGGTCGTTCCGAACAAAGACAGCGTCGTTCGGGAGATCCGTTCGATGCTCCAGCCCCAGCCCCGTTGACGGAGCGGATGGGCGTGTCGGAAGCGATTCGGCTGCCTCCCCCAGGCGGGCCGACGGAAAAAGGCTCGGTCGTCCAGTGGCTGAAACAGCCCGGCGAGCCGGTGCGCCGGGGGGAGCCCCTGGCCATCTTGCTGTTCGACAAGGCGGAGATGGAGCTTTCCTCCCCGGCGGACGGTGTGCTGGCTGAGGTCTGTGTCCAGCCGGGTCAGGAGTGCGAGGTGGGAGGGGTTCTCGGCCGCATCGAGCGGGAGCCGGCCGCGGCCGGAGGGACCGGCGCAAAGGAGGTGGCGCCCGAGGCGGCGCAGCGCGGCAGGCTCCGGGCGTCGCCGCGCGCGCGCCGCCGGGCGGAAGAGTTGGGGGTGGACCTCCGGTCGGTCCGGGGGACCGGCCCCGACGGCGTCGTCACCGAGGAGGACGTCCTGCGCGCGGCGGGGACCCCGTCGCCGCCGGCTGTCGCCGGCGAGGGGGCGCCCCCCGCGGTCCCCCTGGCCGGGCTTCGCCGGGCAACGGCCGAGCGCTTGTCGGGGATTTGGCGGGAGGCTCCCCACGTCACCCTCATCCGGCCGGCGGACGTGACGGCGCTGGAGGCCCTTCGGAAAGAGAGGGAGGAGCAGTGGGAGGCGAGCCGGGGGGCGCGTCCGGGGATCGGGGATTTCGTCCTGCGCGCCGCCGCGCTCACCTTGCGGTGCCACCCCGCGCTGAACTCCTGGCTCGTGGAGGACGGGCTCCGGACGTTCGGGGACGTTCATCTGGGGTTCGCCGTCGCCGCCCGGGAGGGTCTTTTGGTGCCGGTCGTCCGGAGCGCCGGGGAGATGGACCTGTTCGCCCTGGCGCGCGAGGTGAAGCGCCTCACCGAGGCGGCGCGCGCGGGTCGCCTCTCCCTGGAGGAGATGAGGGGCGGGACGTTCACCGTCACCAATCTCGGGACGCACGGCGTGGAGCAGTTCAATCCCGTGTTGAATCCCCCCCAGGTCGCGATCCTGGGCGTGGGGGCGTTGCGGGAGGAGTTGGCGCTGTGCCCGGACGGCGCCGTGGCTCGCCGGAAGGTCCTTCGCCTCTGCCTCACCTTCGACCACCGGGCGGTGGACGGAGCGCCGGCGGCGGAGGCGTTGAAGACGTGTTCGGACCTCCTGGAGGCGCCGGAGACCCTCCTCGAGGGTCCGGGGCCGGGAGCGGCGGTTCCATGAGGTTGCCCGGGTTTGAGCTGAGGGAGCCCGAGACCCTGGAGGAAGCGATCGACCTGCTGGGCCGGTACGGCGGAGAGGCCAAGGCGGTCTCCGGCGGGACGGCGCTCTTCATCCTGATGAAGCACCGGTACCTGCGGCCTCGGGTCCTCATCGGCCTCAGGCGGCTGGAGGAGCTCCGCTACATTCGCCCCTCGGAGGGAGGAGTCGAGATGGGGGCGCTCGCCACCCACCGGCAGGCCGAGCAGTCCCCCCTCTTGCGGAAGGCGAACCGCCTGGTGGCGGAGGTCTACCGCGAGGTGGCCTCCCCGCCGATCCGGGAGATGGCGACGGTGGGGGGGAACCTGGCGTTCGCGGAGCCGGCCTCCGATCCCGCCCCGGCGCTCCTGGCCCTGGATGCCGAGGCGGCCCTGCGGGGACCCGAAGGGGAGCGGAGGGTCCCGCTGACGGATTTCTTCATCGACTTCTACGAGACGCGGATCGGGCCGACGGACCTCCTGACGCGGGTGCGCGTGCCGAGGCCGGCGCCGAGGACTGCCGGGGCCTACCGGAATTTCCGTCCGGCCTCCGTGGAGGACAAGACCCTGGCCGGGGTCGCCGTCACCCTCACCTTCGAGGAGGGGATTCAGAGGTGCGTCAAGGCGGGCGTCGCGGTGGGGGGCGTCCTGCCGTCCCCGCGGAGATTCCCCGAGGCCGAAGAGGTTCTCGCGGGGTCCGACCTATCCGACGGCGCGGTCGAGGCGGCGGCGGAGCGTCTCGGGGCGGCCCTTCAGCCCGTTTCGGACGCCGTGGCCTCGGCAGCTTACAAGCGGGGCCTCGCGAAGACCCTGTTCCGCCGGGCCGTCCAGGCCTCGGTCGCGTCGGCGCGCCAGGGGCGGTTCCTGGAGGTCTGAGGTGGCCAAGAGGATCCAAGTCCGGGTCAACGGCCGTCCGCTCGATGCGGAGGTCCCCGATCACTGGCTGCTCCTGGACGTCCTGCGGGAGGTGTGGGGTCTCACGGGCGCCAAGGAAGGCTGCGGGGAAGGCGCTTGCGGGGCGTGCACCGTCCATCTGAACGGGCGTCCCGTGCGGTCGTGCCTGACCCTCGCCGCCTGGGCCGATGGGGGAGAGGTCACCACCGTCGAAGGGCTGGGAGAGCCGGGGAGGCTGCACCCCTTGCAGGAGGCGTTCGTCCGCAGCGGAGGGTTCCAGTGCGGCTATTGCACGCCGGGGATGATCATGGCGGCCAAGGCCCTCCTGGATGACGGGATCCCCGCCGACGAGGCCGCCGTCCGGGAGGCCCTCTCCGGGAACATCTGCCGCTGCACGGGGTATAACAAGATCATCGACGCCGTTCTGGAGGCGATCCGGGAGGCTCGCGCGTGAACCGTTCCCTCAAGTGGATCGGAAAGCGGGTCCCGTTCGTGGACGGGCCGCAGAAGGTCAGCGGGACGGCCGTGTACGGGTCGGACGTCGCGCGGCCCGGGATGCTGGCGGGCGGCATCCTGCGCAGCCCGCACCCCCACGCGCGGATCGTCCGCCTGGATGTGGCTCCGGCCCTGGCGCTTCCGGGGGTTTGCGCGGCGGTGACCTTCCAGGACACCCCGGGGATCATGAGCGTCGTCATGGGGCCTCCGTACGAGGACCGCTATCCCCTGGCCAAGGACAAGGTGCGGTTCATCGGCGAGGAGGTGGCGGGGGTGGCGGCGGAGGACGAGGAGGTTCTGGAGGAGGCCCTCGGCCGGATCGAGGTGGAATACGAGCCGCTGCCGGCGGTCTTCGACCCGGAGTCCGCGATGGCCGAGGGCGCGCCCCTCGTTCACGACAAGCCCCGGAACGTGGCCGCCCATTTCCTGCGCCGCTACGGCGACGTCGAGGCGGGCCTCGCCCGGGCGGACCATATCTTCACCCACCGCTACGAGACCCAGGCCCAGGCCCACTGCTGCATGGAGCCCCACGGGACCGTCGCGGAATGGTCAGCCGACGGAAAGCTCGACCTGTGGACGGCCACGCAGGCTTCCTACTGGATCCGCCAGGACATCGCCCACACCCTGGACATGCCCGAGGAAAAGGTCCGCATCCGCGAGGTCTTCGTCGGGGGCGGTTTCGGGGCGCGCTCCAAGGTGTGCGACGACGAGGTGATCTGCGCTCTGCTGGCGCGCAAGGCGGGCCGGCCGGTCCGCATCCGCCTGAGTCGGGGCGAGGAGTTCTCCACCACCCGCACGCGGCACCCCATGATCATCCAGATCACCACCGGCGTCACCGACGCGGGCGACCTCACGGCCCGCAAGGTCCGCATCCTCAGCGACAACGGCGCCTACAACAACGTCGGCCCCTCCGTCACCGCCTTCGCGGGCCTCATCGCCGGGGCGCACTACCGGGTTCCGGCGGTTGAGGTGGAAGGTTATACGGTGTACACCAACCGCCAGGTGGGTGGCCCCTTCCGGGGCTACGGGAGCCCCCAGGTGACCTTCGCCATCGAGTCGCAGATGGATGAGATCGCGCAGGCCCTCGGCCTGGACCCCATGGAGATCCGCCTTCGGAACGCGAACCGGTCGGGGGACGTGACAGCCTGCGGCTGGGCCATCACGAGCTGCGGCATGGAGGAGTGCATCCGGGAGGCCGGGCGGGCCATCGGGTGGCACCGGAGGAAGGATTTCGGTCTTCAGCCGGACGGGACGTACCGGGGGATCGGCATGGCGACCCTGGTCCACTGCTCCGGGGCGAAGATCCACCGGGTCCTCGGGGGGGACCTGTCCGACACCCGGATCGAGGTGCGCCCCGACGGCCGCGTCATCGCCTCCAACGGAAACAACGACCCCGGAACCGGCTCCCGGACGTTCATCGCCCAGGTGGTGGCGGAGGAGCTGGGCCTGCGGCCGGAGGAGGTCGGGGTGCGGACGATGGACACGGAGGAGACGCCGCTCGACCTGGGGACCTGGGCGTCTCGCGCCGCCTTCATCGTGGGTAACTCGGTCCGCCGGGCGGCGGCGCAGGCCAGAGAGAGGCTCTTGGCCGTCGCCGCTTCCCGCCTCGAGGCGGACGTTCAGGACCTTCGCGTCGGGGAGGGCCGGGTTTTCGTGGCGGGGGCGCCGGAGCGGGGGATCTCTTTTGGGGAGGCGGCCGCCGCGGCGTGCGAAGGGCGGGGGGCCGTCCTCTCGGTCGAAAGCCGGTACGACCCGCCTTGCGAGTTTCCCGACAAGGAGACGGCGTACGGAAATCTCGCCGCGGCGTACACCTTCGCGGCGCACGCCGCCGAGGTGGTGGTGGACCCCGGGACCGGCCGGGTGCGGGTCGAGCGCTACGTGGCCGTGCATGACGCGGGCGTCCCCCTGAACCTGCTCTCCGTGGAGGGCCAGATCGAAGGAGCGGTCGTCCAGGGGGTGGGATGGGCGCTCTCCGAGGAGCTCCGGTACGACCACGGCCAGCTCACGAACCCCAGTTACCTGGAATACATGGTGCCGCGCGCCTCGGACGTCCCCCGGGTGGACTCCCGCCTGGTCGATGTGGATGACCCCGAGGGCCCGTACGGCGCGAAAGGGGTGGGCGAGCCGGGAATGGTCCCCGTGGCTGCGGCCATCGCCAACGCCGTCGCCCACGCGACCGGCCACCGCTTCCGGGTCCTGCCGATCCGGGCGGAGGCGGTCTGGGAGGCGGCCAACGGGGTCCGCGGGCCTGTCCGGAGCGGAGCGTGAGGGAAACACGAGGGAGGCGGATCGCCTCGGGTCGGGAGCGGTCGAACGGCCGAAGAGGGAGAAGACGAGCTTGCGCCTGGGCTTGACGTTCAGCGGGATGGACCCCATGGGGACGATGATGGAGTTCCTCCCCCGGGCGGAGGCCGCGGGCATCGGCACGGTCTTTTTCGCCGAGCACGTGGAGCACAGGGACGCCCTGGTGGGGGCCGCCGCCTTCCTGGGGGTGACCGAGCGGATGCGGGCGGTCCCGACGGCGCTCAGCCCTTATCTGCGGCATCCGATGATGACGGCGATGGCGGCCGCCACCCTGAACGAGGCCTTTCCCGGCCGGGTCGTCCTGATGTACGGGGCCGGGGCGCCCGCCGGCCTGGAGGAGCTCGGCATGCGGATGACCCGCCCGCTGAGGACGATCCGCGAGGCGGTGGAGGCGACGAGGCTGCTCTTTTCCGGGGAGACGGTCCACTACGACGGGGAGATTTTCCCCCTGCGCTCGGCGAGGCTCTCGGTGAGGCCCGATCCCCCCGTCCCCATCCACCTGGCGGCCGTGGGGCCGGAGATGCTCCGCCTGGCCGGGGAGATCGCGGACGGGGTGTGCCTTTCCGCGGCGTGCACCCCGGCGTATTACCGGTGGGCCATCGAGCGCGTCCTGGAAGGGGCGAGGAGGACCGGACGGAAGCGGGAGGACATCGAGATCAGCGCCTTCCTTCTGTGCGCCCTCGGGGAGGACCGGGAGGAGGCGATGGAGGCCGCCCGGGGCCGTCTTCTGTTCCTGTTCGGGAGCCGGTGTCTCGACCCGTACATGGAGGTCATGGGCGCGAAGCTCGACCTGGACGGGATCACCGGGGCGATGAACGATGGGGACTGGGAGCGGGCGAGGACGCTCATCCCGGACGAGGTCGTCGCGCAGCACGCGGTGGCGGGCCATGAAGAGGAGTGCCGGGCGGGGTTGGCGTCCTTTGCGGAGACGGGTCTCGATCTGCTCGTCCTGCGCCCTTTGGCGAAGACCCCCGCCCTGTGGGGCGGGTTGCTGAAGATCATCGGTGGCGGTCAGAATGGAGCCGGTGGGAAGTCCCGGAATTTCAAGGCACGGCTGGAGGAGGCGCGATCATGAGAGGAGCGAGAGGCTTGTTCGCGGTCATCTGCGCAGTGGTTTTCGGGGTGGTTTCCCTGGGGGGCGCACCCCGGCCCGCCGCCGCCCAGGGCAAGGGGCCGGTCAAGGTCGGGGTGTTGCTCACGCTGACCACCACGATGGCCTTCTACGGCCAGCGGCAGCTGGAGGCCATCAAAATGGCGGTCGAAGAGGCGGAGGCCGCCGGCGGCATCAACGGCCGCAAGATCGAGCTCGTCGTGGAGGATTCGGCCCGCTCCAACACGACCGCCGTCAACGGCCTCAACAAGATCCTGCGGTCGGACCCGGTAGTGGTGCTGGGGTCCATCCTGGGGACGCAGAACATGGCCGTTCTGCCCCTCATCAACCGCGCCAAGGTCCCCATCCTGGTGGTCTCCGGCACGCGGAAGATCACCCAGCAGGGGAGCCCCTGGATGTTCCGGTTCACCAACCACGACGGCATCGGCAAGGCCGCGTGGACGAAGTTCGTGGTGGAGAACCTGAAGAAGAAGAGCGTCTGCATCCTGCTCGTGGCCAATGAGTGGGGGTACAGCGGCCGGGATGAGACCATCCAGGTCCTCCAGCGGGACTACAAGATGAAGCCCTTGATGACCGAGACCTACCAGGCCACGGACAAGGACATGTCGGCCCAGCTTCTGAAGATGCGCGACGCCAACTGCGACATCATCATGACCCAGGGGCATCCGGCCGACGAGGCCCTCATCGCCAAGCAGATGCGGCAACTGAACATCCACACGGACCGGATCGGCTCGGGGTCTTTCAGCATCTCGGCGACCTTGAAGATCACCGAGCCCGAGGACGTGAAGGGGCGCTACGCGGAGGTCCCGGCCGAGCCGCCCGACAGCGCGACGAACCCCAAGATCCGGAGCTTCGCGGAGGGCTTCAAGAAGAAATACGGCCACTATCCGGACGTCTATTCCATGCTGGAGTACGACCTCGCCAAGACGCTGATCGAAGTCATGCGGAAGTACGGGACGAGCGCGGAGCAGATCCGCCGGGGCCTGCGCAAGATCAAATACGAAGGGATCGCCAGCGTGTACGAGGCCGACAAGGAGGGCAACATGCACCACGGCGCGACCATCGTCCGCTACGGCGACAACAAGCAGGCGATTCCGCAGGCCACCATCACTGTGCCTTTCGAGCGGTAGAGCCAAGGGAAAGAGGCGCGGGAGGCCCGGGGGCTTCCCCCGGGCCTCCCGCCCTCGTTGAGGTTCCAAGATGGCGCAGCTCTTCGGTTCCGGGCTGGCCATGGGGTGCATTTACGGCCTCGTGGCCCTCAGCTTCGTCCTGATCTACAACGCCACCAGCGCCCTCAACTTCGCCCAGGGGGAGCTGGTGATGCTGGGCGCCTTCGTGGGCGTGTCGCTCATCTCCTGGAAGCTGCCTTACCCCGTGGTGTTCCTTCTCACCTTCGTGGTGATGGGCGTCGTCGGCTATCTCTACCAGCGCCTGGGGTATTACCCCCTTCGGGACAAGCCGTTCATCACCTTCATCATCGCCACCATCGGGGCCAGCATCTTTTTGCAGAACCTCGCGCTCCTGGTCTGGGGCGCCACGCCGAAGGCCATGCCGTCACTGTTCGAGACCGAATTCGTTCAAGTCCTGGGGGCGCGCCTCACACCCGAGAACCTGTTCATCTTCGGCGTGACGGTGGCCCTTCTGGTCCTCTTCTACGGCATGTTTTTCCGGACCGCCTTCGGGAGGCGCCTTCGGGCGACCGCCGAGAACCAGGAGGTGGCCCGGTTGATGGGGATCTCGGTCTCCAGGACGATCAGCTTCACCTTCATCTTGTCCACGGCGCTGGCGGGGGTGGCCGGCCTGCTGGTGGCCCCCATCTTCCTGGTGGACATCGAGATGGGCATCCAGCTCATCTTCAAGGCGTTCGTCGCGGTCGTCATCGGGGGGTTCGGAAGCCTGCCGGGGGCGGTGGTCGGCGGGCTGATCATCGGCATCCTGGAGATCCTGCTGGCCGCGTTCGTTTCCACGGTCTACAAGGACGCCCTGGTGTTCACCATCCTGATCCTGTTCCTGGTCTTTTTCCCGCAGGGGATCTTCGGGGAACGCGTCGCCGAGAAGGTGTGAGCCGTGCAAAGACGCTACGGGCTCTTCTTGTTGTTTCTCGCCGCGGCCCTTGTGGCGCCGCTCTTCATGCCCGGGCGGTACTACCTCCGGCTGTCGAGCATCGCGCTCATCTACGTCATCCTGGTCGTCAGCCTGAACATCGTCCTCGGGTACACCGGACAGCTCGCCCTGGGGCACGCGGGATTTTTCGGGATCGGCTCCTACGCCTCGGCCCTCCTGACCACCTCGGGCGGGCAGTCCTTCTGGGTCGGCCTGGTCGCGGCCGCGCTCCTCAGCGCCGTTGCGGGTCTCCTCGTCGGGATGCCCACCCTGCGGCTCAAGGGGCACTATCTGGCCCTCGCCACCCTGGGCTTCGGCGAGATCATGAAGCACATCTTCTTCAACTGGCAGGCCGTGACCCGGGGGATGGACGGCATCTCGGGCATGCCCCCGCCGAGCCTGGGGGCGATGTCCATCGAGACCGACGTCCAGTTCTACTACTTCATCCTGGCGTTCGTCCTGCTCTCCATGCTTTTTTCGCGCCGTCTCGAGCGCTCCCGGTTCGGGCGCGCCTTCATGGCGGTCCGGGACGCCGAGGTGGCCGCGGAGGCGATGGGGATCAACTCCACCCGGACCAAGGTGCTGGCCTTCACGCTCAGCGCCGCAGTGGCCGGGGTGGGGGGCTCCCTCTATGCCCACTTGTTCGCCTATATCAGTCCGGACGTGTACACCTTCGAGGTCTCCGCCTCGGTGTTGACCATGCTCCTCATCGGCGGCATGGGCTCCCTCTCCGGCGCGGTGGTGGGCGGCGTGCTCTTGACCTTTCTGCCGGAGTGGCTCCGCTTCCTGAAGACGTACTACATGCTGATATACGGCGCCGGGATCGTGGCGATGGTGGTCTTCATGCCGGCCGGCATCGTCGGCCTCCTCCGCCGTCTGCGGGCGCGCGAGGAGACCGGGCCGGCCGGCTCCGCCGAGGCGGGAATCGAGCTCCGGGGCGTGCTCCCGCTCTCCGGGGCGGCGAATCCGTCCGACGGGACGCTGCTTCGCGTGCAGGGCCTGACCAAGAGATTCGGGGGTCTGGTGGCGGTGGACGGGGTCGACCTGACCGTCGCCCAGGGGCAGATCCACGCGCTGATCGGGCCCAACGGCTCCGGCAAGACGACCTGTCTGAACATGCTCAGCGGCTTCTACGTCCCGGACGCCGGCCGGATCGAGTTCCTGGGCAGGGAGTACCGCCATCTTCCCCCGCACGTCGTGGCCCGGCGGGGGATCGCCCGGACCTTTCAGACCATCCGTCTGTTCCGGCGGCTGACGGTCTGGGAGAACGTGATGGTCGGAAGAAACCTGCGGATGGGCGGGAGGCTGACCAGCGTGATTCTCCAGTCGCCGGGCGCCCGCCGGGAGGAGGGGCGCATCCGCCAGGAGGCCGCCGAGCTCCTGGATTTCCTGGGGATCTGGGAATTGCGGCACGTGCGGGCGGACAGTCTGCCCCACGAGCAGCAGCGCCTGGTGGAGATCGCCCGCGCGCTGGCCACCGAGCCGAGACTTCTGATGCTGGATGAGCCCGCGGCCGGGTTGAATCCGGCCGAGACCGAGCGCCTGATGGACCGGATCCGCAAGCTGCGGGGCCTGGGCGTGACGGTCCTCCTGGTCGAGCACAACATGACCCTCGTGATGGAGGTCTCCGACATCATCTCCGTTCTGGATTTCGGCAAGAAGATCGCCGAGGGGAAGCCGGAGGCGGTGAGACGGGATCCCGCCGTGATCGAGGCCTACCTGGGCCACGGCGCCCGGAGCGAGGTGGCATGACCCCGTTGCTCGAGGTGAAAGACCTGCACGTCTCGTACGGAAAGGTGGCCGCCCTGCGGGGAGTCACCCTGGAGGTCCGCGCGGGGGAGGTGGTGACCCTCATCGGCGCCAACGGGGCCGGCAAGTCCACCCTGCTTCGCACCCTCGCGGGCCTCCTGCCTTCGAGGCAGGGGGAGATCTCTCTGGAGGGGCGCCGCTTGAACGGCCTGGGGGCCGAGGTGATCGCCAGGCGGGGGCTCGCCTTGGTTCCCGAGGGGCGGGGGATCTTTCCCGGCCTGACGGTGTACGAAAACCTGGAGATCGCGACGACGCCCTGGCGGAGGCGGGGGGCCTCCGTCGCGGAAGACCTGCGGGGGGTGTACGAGCTGTTCCCGGTCCTGGAGGGCCGGCGGAATCAATTGGGCTGGTCGCTCAGCGGGGGGGAACAGCAGATGCTGGCCATCGGCCGCGCCCTGATGGCCCGCCCCCGGCTCATGCTTCTCGACGAGCCCTCCCTCGGGCTCGCGCCCAACCTGGTGCGGCAGCTCTTTTCCATCATCCGCAAGATTCATGAGAGGGGCACGACGGTTCTCCTGGTCGAGCAGAACGCATTCATGGCCATGCAGGTGGCGCAGCGGGGCTACGTGATCGAACTGGGGGAGATCGTCTTGTCCGACACCAGCGAGAATCTCGCCAAGGACGCGCGGGTGAGGGCCGCCTACCTCGGGGGCTGACCGGATCCCGCCGGAAGGGAGAGGGGACGGCGATGGCGACGTTCGGCGTCGGCCTGGTCGGGAGGTTCTCCCCGGCCGGGCTCCGGGAGATCGTCGAGGCCTGCGAGTCTCTCGGATACCGGGAGGCCTGGTACGCCGACGAGAAGTTCTATCGGGACGTCTACGTCGGTCTCACCCAGATCGCCCTTCACTCCGAAAAGCTCCTGCTCGGCCCTTTTCTCACCGACCCTTACTCTCGCCATCCGGCGTTGACGGCCGTCGCCATGGCCAGCCTGGACGAGGTGTCCGGGGGCCGGACCATCCTGGGCCTGGGCGCCGGCGGGTCGGGGTTCGCGGAGATGGGCGTCGAGAGGCGCCGTCCGGCCGTCGCCCTGCGGGAATGCGTGGAAATCCTGAGGCGGCTGTGGAGCGGAGAGAAGGTGACCTATCGGGGAGAGATCCTGGGGGTCTCCGCGTGCTCCCTGTTTTTTTCTCCCGGCCGGCAGATCCCCATCTACATCGGAGCGCGGGGGCCGCTGAACCTGACGGTGGCCGGAGAGGTGGCGGACGGGGTCTTCTTGTCGGGCCTGTCGGTCCCGAAAGGCGTTTTGCCCGCCGTCGAGCGGGTGCGGGAGGGGGCGCGGAAATCGGGACGGACGTTGGAGGATCTGCACGTGTATCTGGAGGCCGACGTGTGCGTGGCCGAGGACCCCCAGGCCGCGCGGGAGACCGTGAAGCCGATGGTGGCCCTGGCGCTGTGGAACAGCTTCCCTGACTTCCGGTTCCTGGAGCCGACCGGAGTCGCCGTCCCCGAAGACCTGCGGGCCCTCCTGGCCCGGCGGGACTACGGCCTCATCCCCGAGGCGTCGCGGCGGGTCCCGGACGCGCTGGTGGACGTCCTCGCCGTCGCCGGAGCGCCGGCCGAGGTCGCCGCGCGGTTCGCCGACCTGGAGCGGGAGCTGGGCGTCCGGCGCTTCTTGGTGAATCTGGTGCCCGCCCCTGGCGTGTCCATGGTCCGGACGCTGGAGGGGTTCGCCCGGGCGGTCATGGGAAGGGCCGGCGGGGAGAAGCCCCCGCGGTGAGCGGAATTGTCCAGCCTCCCCGGCCGGCGAGGAGTCTCAGGGGAGGAGCGGCCCCGGGTCCCGGATCAGGCAGCCCACCGCGCAGTGGGGACCGCCGCCCGCCAGGACGAACTCGCCCATCTCGACTTCGATGACCGTCACGCCCCGCTCCCGCAGCGCCTCGTTCGCCTGGGGGTTCCCGGCGCACATGATCACCTTCCCCGGCTCCAGGGCGAGGACGTTGCAGGCGGAGTTCGCGTGCTCCTCCTCGGAGACCTCGATGAGCCGGATCCCCTTGCCTTTCAGGTAATCGATCGTCTCCGCGCCGAGGCCCGGCGGGTAGACCAGGGCCAGCCAGGCGTCCACCAGGCCGAACACTAGGTCCAGATGGATGTCGCCGGTGAAGACCACACGGTGAATCTCCTTCACGCCGTTGCGGCGGAGGAGGTGCGACACCTGCTCGAAGCCTTCCTCGTTCCCGCTGGGTCCGATGCCGATGAGGGCGTGATGGGGGTCGAGGAAGAAGATGTTTCCCCCCGACTCCATGATGCCGTTTCCGTGGACGGTGTAGAGGATCGGGCAGCCGAGGGAGGCGAGCTTGCGCGCGATGACGGCCTCCAGCCCTTTGCGCCAGGGGGCCAGCCCGTAGCGGGGGACGATGGCCCCCCCGTCGATGACGAAGGCGGAGGCCGGAGCCCAGACCATGCGGTTGCGGCAGTAGGGGCCCATCATGACCTCGGGGACCTCCATCGTCTCCAGCTCCACCCCGTTGTGTTCGAGGGCCCGGACGAGACGCCGGTACTGTTCCCTCATTTTCGCGAGGTCGGGCGGGACGCCGTCGGGGAGCCCGTAGAACACCGGGTCCTCCAGGATCTCGGGCGCGGCCTCGTTCTCCGTCGGCGGCATCACCAGCGCGTACCGGAGCTTTCCGATCTTCGACTGGGCTCCCCACCGCCTCCCCCAGATGGCTTCCAGCTCATCCAGATAGGAGATCTTGCCGAACACGTCCCGGTTGGGCGGCTGGCCCTTGACGTAGCCGGGGATTCTGGAGGGGTCGAGAGGCATGGTCACACTCCTTGCGATGGCGGTTGTCCTTCGTGGAGGAGAGAGGAAAATCTCCCTTATTCTACAAGCAAATCGGCGGAACGGCCGAGGTTCCCTCGGCGATGGGCGGTGCGCCGTTTTGTGAAAGTTGCCCCCGGCAAGACGACTCCGCTTCTCCTCGCCTAGTGGATGACAGCGCCTCCGTCCACCACCACGAGCTGGCCGGTCATGAAATCGCTGGCCGGGGAGGCCAGGTAGAGCAGCGTGCCCTGGACGTCCTCCGGGTATTGCGACCTCTTCAGGCACCGGCGCGTCCGGTTGCTCTGCTCGGCGAGCTGGACGAACTCTCCCATCTCCAGGACCTTCTCGCTCAGGGTGAAGCCGGGTGCCAGGGTGTTCACGGTGATCCCGAACTCGCCGACCTCCCGGGCCAGAGCCCGGGTGAACCCGTGCACGGCGCCCTTGGAGGTCACGTACTGGAGGAAACCGGGGATCCCCCACTCGGCGGTGGGGGAGCCGATGTTGATGATCTTTCCGCTCCCCTGGCGCCGCATGTGGGGAAAGACCGCCCGCGTGACCAGGAAGACCCCCTTCACGTTGACGGCGAGCACGCGGTCCCACTCGGCGGCCGTCTGTTCCCAAAAGGGCTTGAATTGGAGGTCGGCCCACAGGGCGGCGTTGTTGACCAGGATGTCCACCCCGCCGAGAACCGTCGCCACGCCTTGGACCATCCCCTCCACGGAGGCCTCGTCGGAGACGTCCGCGTGGAAGGCCTGGGCCTCGCCCCCCGCGGCCCGGATCTCCTCGGCGGCCGGCCCGGCGTCCAGGATGTCGGCCAGCGCCACCCGGGCCCCTTCGCGCGCCAGCGTCCGGGCGTAGTGCTTGCCGATTCCCCGGGCCGCCCCGGTCACAAGGGCGCGTTTCCCGTCCAGTCGTCCCATCTCGCTTCTCCTTTTCTTGACGCGGACCCGCCGCGGGCTTGGGCTTTCCCTTTGCGTCCGTCGCATTGCGAGGGCAAAGGGGCCGGCCGCCGGCGCGAAAAGAGGTCCTCCCGCAACGGGAGGTTCATCGTAGTCCATTTTGCTTTCCCGTGTCACACCGGCGCCTTCAGGGTGGCCTGGTCGGTCATCGTCTTCGCCCCGTGACTTCGCCTTCGTGCGCGCCCTGAGGAAACCCTTGGTGTAAACTTGTCTTCAAGGAGGCCACGCAAGAAACGCCGGGCCGGGGGACGCGGCGCTCAAGGGCCTCGGGCCGGCGAAGAGAGCGGAACCCTTTGACTCTTCTGTGGAGGAGCGCGGCAATGGGAACCCCCGCAAACGGGACGGAGATCCAGCCCTTTATCACGACGGTCGGCCGGGAAACGCAAAAGCCTCACATGGTGCAGATCCGCGTGTACTACTGGAACGGCCGTCTCATCGGCACCTCTCCTTTTCCCAAGACAAGGAGGGACTGGGTGCTGAACATCCTGGCGAACCCCCAGGTCACCATCCAGACGGAAACGAAGGTCATGAAGGCGACCGCCAAGGTGCTGGAGAAGGGGACGGACTTGGAGACGAAGGAGAACGTCGCCAGGTTCCGGATCGGCTGGCGCAGCGAGACCTGTCCCGTCTTCGAGCCCGACATCGACGCGTTCGTGGAGTTCTTCCCCGAAGCGCCCACGGAGGCCCTCTTCGACGACCTTTCGGTGGTTCACTCGCCGGACCGGGACCCCCTGCCGGCCCCGACCCTCCCGGAAATCATGAGGTGGCAAGGGCGGGGGGATTGCTATCCGAGGCAGTTGCCGGAAGAGAAGAAGCAGTTGCCCGCCTCCCCGCCGCCGGTGTGAGGAAGGCGTTCGACCCGGGAAGCGCCGGGTCCTGACGGCCGGAGAGATCCTCGCCGGGGGCATCCTCAAGTGGGAAGGCTTTCCCCCCGGTCCCCTCTCCCTCAGGGCGAAAGGCCTTCCTCCACGCGTGTTCGCAGTCTCGCGATCCAGCCGCGCAAAAGCCGGTCCGAGGGGGCGGCGAGGAGGGAGAGCGCAGTCATCCGGCGGACCCACTTCCGGCTGACCTTGGACGGCCGGGCGGGGTCCAGCCACGCCTCGTTCCGGGCGATCTCGGCGAGGGTGGCGAGTCCGATCAGGACCGGCCAGAGCGCGGCCAGCCGCAGGCGCAGGCAGCGCCTGGGAATGGCGAGGAGGTATTCCTCCGCGGCGCGGTAGTGATCCAGGGCGGTCCGGATCCACCGCTCCAGGGCGGGACGGGCCTTGGGGCCGGCGGAGGGCTCGAGCAGGTCCTGGGGCGAGACGCCCAGGGGGGCGAGCTCGCTCTCCGGCAGGTAGCAGCGCCCGATGCGCAGGTCCCTGGCCGCGTCGCGCAGGACGTTGGTCAGCTGAAGCGCCTTGCCGAACCGCACGCCGATCCGGGACATGCGCGCGGCGTCCCACCTTCTGAGGGGGGCCGCGTGCGCCGCGGTGACGGCCGTCCAGAACTCGCCCACGCATCCCGCCACGTAGTAGGTGTAGCGGTCCAGGTCGGCGGCGTCCCGCAGGGCGGCGATCCGGCCGGAGTCCTCGGGCGGGAACGTGGTCAGGTCCATCTCCATCCCGCGCGTGAGCGTCGCGACGACGGAGCGCACGCGGGCCCGGTCGGCCTCCGGCGTCGCCTCCAGCAGCGAGAGGGCCTCCGGCAGAGAGGCCAAAAGCGCCCGCTCCTCGGGGAGGGACTGCTTGTCCGTCAGCGCCCGCTCCACTTCTCGCAGCGCGCCGACGTCCGCAGGCCCTTCGACCTGTTTCCGGAAGGCCAGGAGGCGCTTCAGGCGCTCGCCGGGCGGCAGGAGGCGGGTGTCGGCGACCGTATCGGCGGCGCGCGCCAGCAGGTAGGCGAGGCCGACGGGCTCCCGAAGGCCCTTCGGCAGGACGCGCAGCGTCAGGTAAAATGACCGGGAGACGCCCCGCAAAAGGTCCGTCAGCAGCCGCTCGCGCCCGGCGGGCGTGACGGTCGGTAGCGCCGATTCAGCCGATCCAGCGCCGGGGCGCAAGGGGCCTCCCGCATCCGTCTTCTGGTTGAAACCCGCGCGCGGCATGGTCCTCTCTCGGGACGGTCCCGATGCCCGTCGAGGGGAGGATCTTAACACCGTTCTGCTTCGTCCCCGGCGGGCGGTCGCGGCGGAAACCCGGTGCGCCAGACGCGAGATGGAGAGCCGGCTGAGGGTTCATCGGTTTTCGCCTTTCCAGTTCTCTGTCGACCCTATATCATATCGGAGTTGGACGTGCGTAAGTTGGCGGGCGCGTCGCCGCCAGGTCTCCCTGTCGCGATGAGCCTTTTGAAACGCTGTCGGCCGAGGAACGAAACATGAACCGTGAGAGCCTTTTCGCGTGGGTCGAGCCGGGGAGGTGCGCCTTGTTGGTGATCGATGTTCAAAACGATTTCTGCCACGTCGAGGGGGCGCTGGGCAGGAGAGGGTACGACCTCTCCATGAACCCCGAAATGGTGCCGCGCCTTCTCCGGCTCATCCAGAAGGCGAAAGGGGCTTCCATCCCCGTCATCTACATCCGGCTGGCCCGGAGGACCGAGGGCGAATGGCCCGCGATGGACCGGCTTTTCCGCGCGCAGTTCGGGGAAGACTACATCCGCGTGGCGGTCGAAGGGACCTGGGGAGTGGATTATTACGGCGGGCTCCATCCGGAGCCCGGGGACATCGTCATCACGAAGCCCCGGTACGGCGCGTTCGCCGAGACGGAGTTGGAGGCCGTCCTGCGGGGCCTGGGCGTCCAGAGCCTGATCCTGACCGGCGTCGCGACCAACGTCTGCGTGGAGTCCACGGCCCGGGAAGGATTCATGCGGGACTATGACGTTGTGGTGGTCTCGGACTGTTGCGCGTCCGTCAGCCGGGCGCGCCACGAGGCGACGCTGGAGAACGTCGCGCTGCACTTCGGTCTGGTGGCCACGGCGGAGGAGGTGGCGAAGGCGTGGGCCGAGGCGGGCGCGTCCTTCCGCCGCGGGGAAAAGGCCCCCGCGTGAAGGTGGGCGAACGGAGGAGTCCCGGCCAGGGCGTCGGCCTTCGTTCCGGGAGTATCGCCGGGTGAGCCAGTTCGTGTAATCTGTTTTCCTTGGGGATGAATCTTTCTGATTTCTTTCTGTCGGTTTTCCGGGATGAGTCGGGAAGGCCGGGTCGAGAACTTTTTCCGGAGGGGGAGCGGCGATGAAGGGGTGGATGAGGCTGTTTCTCTCGGTCGCGCTGGTTATGGGACTCTGGGCGGGGGCGTCGCCAGCGGCCGAAAAAGTCCTGATGACGACGTCTTTCGTCCTTCATGGCGGAAACACCCCGTTTTTCGCCGCGTGGGGGACGGGGCGGTATCAGAAGGAGGGTCTGGACGTCACCATTCAGCGGGGCCACGGGTCCAAGGCGACCATCTCCACGGTCTTCTCGGGCAAGAGCCACTTCGGAGAGGCCGGCGTCGGCACGGCTATTATCTCCCGCAGCCAGAACGCCAATGTGAAAGAGATCGGGATGATCTACCACAATGATCAGTCCGCGGTCATCACGCTGAAGGGGAGCGGGATCCGCACGCCGGCGGATTTCAAGGGCAGGCGCCTGGGCGTCGTCGCCGCCAGCTCGACGCGGACGATCTTTCCAGCGGTCCTCCGGAGGAACGGTCTCAAGGAATCCGACGTCACCTTCGTCACGATGACCCCCGCGGCCTTGTCCTCCAGCTTGTTGGCTGGCCAGGTGGACATGTTTCTCACCTTCGCCGTGACCGCCGTTCCGCTCAGCTTCCAGGCGAAGGCCATGGGCCGCGAGGTGGTTCTGATCCCATACGGGGAGCACGGGGTCTCGCTTTACGGGAACGGGATCATCACCTCAGACGCCCTGATCGAGAAGAACCCGGACGTGGTCCGGCGGTTCGTTAAGGCGACGCTTGAGGCCGCAGTCTGGGCGGTGGAGCACCCGGTGGAAGCCGCGAATTTTCTCTTGAAGTTCCAGCCCTCGGTCACCCCGGAGTCCGCGCTGGAGCAGTGGAAGACGACCATCCGGTTCGTGGTGATCCCCGAGAGCCTGAAGACCGGCCTGGGCTACATGGAAAGAGACAAGATGGCCTTCACCCAAGAGGTGATCGAGGAGTTCATGAAGGACAAGCTGGGGCCGGTCAAGGTGAAGGCCCAGGACGTCTACACGAACCGCTTCATCCCCGGAAAGCTGGTTCCGAAGAGCGCCCGGTGACCCCCGGGAGAGGCCGCCCGAGGGCCTTGAGCCCGCGGGCGGCCATGTGCCAGCGGCCCGGAGCGAGCGCGCGCGGGGCTCCGGCGCCGGGGGCCTTTACGACCAGGGCCGGATGTACGCCTTGAGGTTGATCCGGTCCACCCACTCCCCGGGCACCTGGGCCCGCTCCGGGAAGGGCGCCGGCGGGGCGGGCTTCGTGGCGTCCAGGATCATCTTGGTGTTCATGGTCCCGGGCGCGTTCCGGGTGATGTCGTACGCCGTCGGGTAGACCTTCATGCCCAGGCAGTAGGGCATGACGATGAGGTCCCGGTCGGCCTCGAAGCGCGACATGACCGCCCACAGGACCTCCGGCTCGTTGAAGACGTCGATGTCGTCGTCCACCAGGATGACGAGCTTGATGTTGTTCTCGGCCATCAGGGCGGCGAAGGCGGCCTGCTTGGGCTCGCCGTCCGCGCTCTTCTTGAGCGAGATGTAGGCGTGCGCCCGGGCGCCGCCGCTCATGGGCATGTTGACGGCCTTGACGCTGGGGACCACTTCCTTCACCCGCCGGTAGACGCTTCCCATGCGGGGGAGTCCGCCCACAATGTTGTGCTCCGGGTGGGCGGCGAAGAGATCGAAGTAGATCGGGTTCTTGCGCATGGTGATGGCGGTGACGTGGACGACGGGCTTCGGGCCGGTGGCGGTGTAGTAGCGGGGCCATTCGCCGAAGGGGCCCTCCTGGCGCAGCTCGGTCGGGTGGACCGTTCCCTCGATGACGATCTCCGCGCGCGCCGGGACGAGCAGGTCCACCGTCTCGGCCGGGACCAGCTCCAGCGGCTCCCCCAGCAGCCCCCCGGAGCCGTCGTATTCCCCCCCCACGCCCGGGTAGCGGGAGATGGCCCCCATGATCGCGCCGGGGTGGTGCCCGATGGCGATGGCGAAAGGCATGGGCTCGCCCCTCGCGGCGTACCGCTGCCAGATGTAGTAGCCGTGGTGGGCCTGGTAGACCCAGTTCCCGAGGGTCTTGGCGTCGTGGACCATGTGCCGGTAGACGCCCACATTGTGCTTGCCGCTCTCGGGGTCCTTGCAGATGCCCAGGCCCGAGCAGATGTAAGGGCCCGCGTCCAGGGCGTTGTGGGTCGGGATGGGGAGGATGGAGAGGTCGGCCCGATCCCCCGTGAGCGTGACCTCCTTGACGGGCGCGTCCGAGACCACCTTCGGCGTGATGGGGTTCTGCTCGCGCTGGCAGAAGGTCTCGACCATCTTGTCCAGCGTGGTGTCCAGGGCCATGGCGAGCCGGTCGTAAGAGGCCGTCAGGTTGATGAGGACCGGGATGTCCGAGCCCTTGACCTTCTGGAAGAACACCGCCGGGAACTGGCCCTGTCTTTCCAGCTTTTCGACCACCGCCGTGAGCTCAAAGCGGGGATCCACCTCCCGCTCCACGCGGACGATCTCTTCCGGCCGTTTCTCGGCCACCTCGTCGATGAAGGTTCTGAGGTCCTTGGGCATGACGCTTTCCTCCACCCCTTCCGTGCCCTCCCGGCGCGCGATGCAAGGGCCGGCGCGGGGTTCCCGGGTTTCCCAAGGGCCGCCCGCCCGGCGGCCGCACCCGGCCTGTGTCCTCCGGCGAGGCTCGGGCGAGGGTTCGCCCGGGGTGGAACCGATAATGTAGCACACCCCGCCGGGCCCCGTTTTTCGCGGCGTACGCCCTGCCCTGCGCCGGCTTATCTTCCTTCCCGGCCCAGGAGGGCCGCTTTTTGAATGACAACGGGGACTTCGGGCGTGGCCGGCTCGGGGGAAGGGTATCTCGGATGACGGATCAGCCGGGTCCGGCGGATGACATCAACGATGTCCATGCCCTCGGCGACCCGTCCGAAAACGGCGTAGCCATGGCCGTCAGGCCTGGGGTGGTCGAGGAACGGGTTGTCCACGACGTTGATGAAGAACTGGCTGGTCGCGGAGTCGGGGTCCGCGGTGCGGGCCATGGCGATGGCGCCCCGCGCGTTCTTGAGGCCGTTTCGGGATTCGAGCGGGATGGGCGGGTGGAGCCCCCGGCGCTTCTCATTCATGTCCTTGTCGTAACCGCCCCCCTGAATCATGAACGTCGGGATGACCCGGTGGAAAATCAGGCCGTCGTAGTACCCCTCGCTCACGTACCGGAGAAAGTTCTGGACGGTGAGGGGGGCCTTTTCCCGGTCCAGTTCGAGCACGATCACGCCCAGGGTGGTTTCCAGCCTCACGCGGGGTCGGGAGTCCGCTTTCGCGGCGTCCTGGGCGGCGGCCCGTCCGGCGGCGCAGGCCAGAGAAAGGGCGGCCAAGAAGATGGCGAACCGCTTCATCGGCGATTCTCCCGTTGAGCGCTTGGAGAAAGGTTTCCGATCACCGCGGCGTGACCCGCGAAGGACCCGCAATCATATCGGTTGCGGACGGCTTCCGCAATCTTTCGGCGCCCTCGCTGGGGCGAATCTTGCGGGACGGGGGGAGATCCTCTACCATCGCCGGGGTCGGCCTCTTTTCCCGGTGGCGTCCGGGCGCAGGGGGGGATTCCAATGAACGGCCGTCCAGCCGAGGTCCTGAAGTTCTCCGATTACACCTGACCCTATTGCTACATCGCCCTCCGGGGGATGGCGAGGATCGAAGAAGAAACCGGCGTCAAGGTGCGCTGGGCGCCTTGGGAAGGGCGCCCCGAGGGCGTCCCGTTCCTGGAGCGCACCCCGGAGGAGGTGGAAAAGCTCCACGCCAAGCACATGACCCTCGGCGCGAAATACGGCGTGGCCCCGATCTTTCCCTGGAGGAAATGCCGGACCCGCCGCGCCCATCAGGCGACGCTTTTCGCGCGGGACCACGGCCGCCTGGAGGCCTTTCGGGACGCCGTGTTTCACGCCCGGTTCCAAGAGGACCTGGACATCGGCGACCCCGAGGTCCTGATCGCCCTGGCGGAGCGGGTCGGGCTGGATGGGCCGGGCTTGCGGGAGGCCCTGGAGCGCGAGCGCTACGCCGCCGAACTGGATGCCTGGAGACAGAAGGGGGAAAGTCTGGGCGTCCGGGGGATTCCCACGTACGTCGTCAACGGGCGGACGTTTTGGGGGGTCGACCCCACGGAAGACGTTCTGGAAGCGCTCGGGCGGGGGGCGGGTGGTTCCGCCCGCGGGCCGGCTTCCTTGTGAGGTCGAGTCTGCCGTTTTCCCCCGTTTTCCCCGAGGCGTTCCGCGGTCAGTTGTTCCTCCCGCCCTGCGGGTTTCCTCCCATCATCCGGATGAACTTCGTGAGGATCCGGACGTCGAACTGTCCCGGCTTCTCCCGCAGCATGGTGCGGAACGCCTCGAAGGGGGTGAGCGCCTCCGGGCGGTAGGGCTGCGGGGTGGTCATGGTGTCGAAGGCCTCGCAGACGGCGCAGACCTTTGCGAGGTCCGGGATCTTGTGTTTCTGCAGGCCTCGGGGATATCCGCTCCCGTCCACCCTTTCGTGATGGTTCAGGACGATGTCCACCGTCAGGGGATAGTCACACCCCATCTCCTTCAAGACCTGGTATCCGTAGAGGGGAACCTGTTCGATGACCTTCCGCTCGATGGGCGTGAGCCCGGAGGTCTTGTTCAGGGTCTTCTCGGAGATCCGGAGCTCTCCGATGTCGTGGGCGAGAAAGCCGAGGGTGATCTCCTTGAGCTCCTTGTCCGAGTAGCCGGGAAGAAAGTTGTGGACGAAGCTGAGACCGAAGAAACACACGTTCAGCGAATGGGCGTACGTGTGCGGCTCGGCCCGGGCCAGCTTGAGGATGGAGAAGGAGGCCTTCCAATCCTGCTGGATCAATTGCAGGGCGTGTTCGGCGACGGGCAGGACGAGGTTGACCTGGTCCCCCCCCTCCTCCGAGATTCGGCGGAAGGCTTCGCTGAGCCGGTCCGTCGCGTATGAAAAGAAGACGGGGGTCTTCTCCTGGATGTCGCTGGATTCGTCGGAGAGAAGGTTCCGGATGATTTCCTCGGTTTCTTCGGCGTAGGCGGAGTAGTCCCTCGTCTGGATGTACACCGTGCCCTGGTACTTCGCGTTGATCCGCCGCCGGATTCTCTCGCTGATGCGGCTTCCCTTGGGGAGGAGAAGGGATACGTCGCCGTTGGAGCCGGACTGGGCGTAGATCGGAAAGGCAAGGGACGGGTCCCCTTTGACCAGGTCGAAGCGAATCGGCCGCAGCCCTCCGATGTGGACTGTCGCGGGGGGTTCCGTTTCGGGCTCCTCGGGCTCCTCAATCTCATTGGGGATGAGGTCCTGGATCTGTTCCTCGGTCAACTGTGTCAGCTCTTTTTGCATTCGGCGTCCCCTTGAGATTCCCTCAAAGCATTCAGGAGTCTTTCTTCTTATCGGTTGGGCTCGTCGAGAGCTTTATTCTTTGGGGCGAATTTTTTCGTTTTTCTGTCGGGGTTTTCCGGGCACGCGATGCCGGGGGGAAAGGGGACTCGCGGCTTGAGCCATCGGGTTTCCCCCCCTTCCAGCGGAGATTTTACTCGTTCCGTTCCGTTTGCCATGGGATCTCGGGTCGGGCTAGACTACGCGGGGAAACGGCTGTCTCGGATGGGGGCCGGCCCGAGAGGGGGGCCTTCGGCGTGCAGACGAAGGAAGGGACACGTCCGATGCCCGGCGGGGTGAGCGCGTGAGCGGACTCGGCGAGCTCGATACCGGATTTCGGTCCTCGATCCGGCGCCTTCACGCGGCGGACAGGCTGATGCGGGTCTGGACCCCCGTCGATCCGCGTCTGGAGCTGTCCGCTTTCGTCAAAGGGCTGGATGGGGACCTGGCCTTTTTTTTCGAGCGGGTCAAGGGGTGGGAGATTCCCGTTTGCTGCAACCTCTTGGCCAGCCAGAAAAACGCCTTGGTCGCTCTGGGGGTGGACCTGAAGGGGCTCCGCGCCGCGGTGCAGCGGGCCATCGATCACCCCATCCCCCCGGCCGAGGTGGAAAAGGGCCCCTGCCAAGAGGTGACGGTGACGGACGGGATCGACCTGGGCGCGATGTTTCCCGTGCCTTTCCACATGCCGGGCGACGCGGGGCGGTTCATGACGGGCAGCATCGTCATCGCCAAGGACACCGAGAGCGGGGTGCGGAACGCCTCCTTTCATCGCCTGCAGCTTCTGGGCGGGAACCGGACGGCCCTCAAGCTGGACCTGGGGCGTCACCTGCGCGACTTGTACGAACGGGCCGAAGCGGAAGGCCGCGGACTGGAGATCGCCGTCGTCCTGGGTCCGGACCTTTCGCTTTTTTTCGCGGCGGCGAGCATGGGCGCCCACCTTCCCCGCGACCGGGATGAGCTGGCGTGGGCCTCCGGTCTTAAAGGAAGGCCGCTCGAGCTGGTCAAGTGCCTGACGGTGGACCTGGAGGTTTCGGCGGACGCGGAGATCGTCCTGGAGGGCGTCCTCCTTCCCCAAGAGCGGGTCCCGGAGGGCCCCTTTCTGGAGTTCGTCGGGCTGTACGCGGAGCAGGGGCCGTCCCCGGTCTTCGAGGTCCGGGCGGTGACGCACCGCAGGGACCCCATTTATTACGACATCAGCGGGGGCGAGGTGCGCCTGATCCGCAAGCCGCTCATGGAGCCGGGGATTCTCCGGATGGTGAGGGCGGCCGTGCCCGTCGTCCAGGACGTGTGTCTGACCGCCGGGGGCCTTTGCCGGTTCCACCTCGTCATCCAGGTCAAAAAGGAAAGGCCCGCCGACGAGGGTCTCCAGAGAAACGCCGCCTTCGCCGCCCTGGCGGCGCTGAAAGACATCGACCTGATCACGCTGGTGGACGAGGACGTCGACCCGCACGATCCCCAGGCCGTGGAATGGGCGGTGGCCACCCGGTTCGACGCCGGGCGCGACCTGATGCTGCTTCCGGGCGCCCGCGGCCACGAGTACGTGCCCGTCTCGCGCGGCGTCCGGACCAAGATGGTGATGGACGCGACGGTCCCCCCCGGAGAGCTCGATCGGTATCGCCGCGTCCCGATGCCGGGCTGCGACTTTTCCGCCTACGAGACGCACGTGGGAAAGAGCGCTCCGGTCCCCGCGTCCCATCCGATCTTCGAAGACGCCCCGTAGGCGGGGGCCGGCGAAGCGCCCCTGCGAGCCCCTCTCGGGGCGGTTTGCGTCCCTTGTGCCCCCTCGGTCGGGGGCCGACGGCCTTTTGGAGAAGGTGAATGCTCTCTCAACGGGTCGAGCGATTCACGGAGTCCGTCATCCGGGGGATGACCCGGGAGTGCAACCGCTACGGCGGGGTCAACCTGGCCCAGGGTTTCCCGGACTTCGACGGACCGGAAGAGGTCAAGGAGGCGGCCCGCCGGGCCGTCGCGGAAGGCTGGAACCAGTACGCCATCACCTGGGGGAACCCCGGGATCCGTCGGGCCATCGCCCGGAAGGCGGCGTGGTACAACGGGATAGAGGTCGATCCCGAAGAGGAGATCACGGTCGTGTGCGGGGCCACCGAGGGGATGATCGCCACGCTCATGGCGGTCCTCAACCCGGGCGACGAGGCGGTGATCTTCGAGCCTTTCTATGAGAATTACGGCCCCGACACCGTCCTCAGCGGGTCCGTCCCCCGGTTCGTCCCGCTCCATCCGCCCGACTTCACCTTCGACCCGGGTGAGCTCCGCGGCGCCTTCGGGCCGGCCACCCGGGCCATCATCGTCAACACACCCCACAACCCGACGGGCCACGTCTTCACGCGGGGGGAGCTGGAGACGATCCGGGACCTGTGCGTCGAGTTCGACGCTCTGGCCGTGACGGACGAGGTGTACGAGCACATCCTGTTCGACGGGCGCCGCCACCTGAGCCTGGCCGCCCTGGAGGGGATGCGGGAGCGGACCGTCACCATCAACAGCCTGTCGAAGACCTACAGCGTGACCGGCTGGCGGGTGGGTTACGTCCTGGCCCCGAAGGGGCTGACCTCGGGCATCCGGAAGGTGCACGACTTTCTGACGGTCGGGGCCCCGGCCCCCCTCCAGGAGGCGGCGGCGGTGGCCCTCTCCCTGCCGGAGGCGTACTACGCGAACCTGGCGGCGATGTACCAGGGCAAGCGGGACCTGCTCCAGGGCTATCTCCAGCGGGCGGAGATCCCCTTCGTCCAGCCGCAGGGGGCCTACTACGTGATGGCGGACATCTCCGGCTTCGGGTGCCCGGACGACGCCGTTTTCGCCATGCGCCTCATTCGGGAGCACGGGGTCGCCGCGGTGCCCGGGAGCAGCTTCTACCACACCCCGGGGATGGGCCGCGATTTTGTGCGGTTCACCTTTTCCAAGAAAGAGGAGACGCTCCACAAGGCCGGCGAGCGGCTGCTGGCCATGGCCCGGGGGTAGGCCGGGGACGCCCTCGCTGGAGACTCCCGGACGAAAACCCGGGGCCCGCGACGCGGGGAGAAATCGGTTGTCCATCCTTCTGGCTTTTCTCTCGGCCTTCTTTTACGGGTCGGCCGACACCAGCTACCGGTTCACTCTCCGCCGGGTGCCACCCCTCCTCTTGGCGGTCATCTACACCGGCACCCAGTTGGCGATCACGGGCGTCATCGTCGGGCTCCGGCCCCGCGCCGCCCTGGATCCGGCGGGGATCGCCTGGTTCGCCCTGGGCGGGGTCTTCAACCCGGCGCTCTTCATGCTGTTTTTTTTCGCCGGCGTCCGGAGGATGGGCTCGGCGCGTGCGGCGACCCTCAAGGCGACCGCGCCGATCTTCGCCGTGGCCGCGGCCGTGGCGATTTTGGGAGAGCGCCCCCGCTGGCCCCAGTACGGCGGCGCGGTGTCCGTGGCCGCCGGGGTGATGGCCCTCTATGGAGAGGGCGCGCGGGGCGACTGGCCGTGGGGCGCCGCGGTCTTCCCCCTCCTGGCGGCGTTCTCGACGGGCTTCGCCTCAGTCCTCTTCAAGCTGGGCCTCGGGCGCGTGCCGGACCCGTACCTGGGCCTTTTCGTGGCGCTTGCGGCCTGCGCGGCGATCCTCGTGCCCGTCTGGGCTTACAAATCCGCAAGGCGCGACCCCATCGCTCTCCCGGCCCCCGCGGCCTTCTCCAGCCCAAAGGAGAAAGCGCGGACCGCCTTCCTCGCCCTTCTCTCCAGCGTGGTCTCCATCGGCGGAAACCTCTTCTTGTTCCTGGCCCTGGACGCGGGAAGGGTGTCCACGGTGTTTCCTCTCATCCAGTGCTCCCCGCTGGTCGTTCTCTTCTACAGCGCGGTGTTCCTGCGAAGCCTGGAGCGTCCCACGGGGAGGTTGTTCCTCGGGGTGGCGCTCATCCTGGCGGGCGCGTATCTGGTGACGGCCTTCCGGCCCGGCTGACGGCCTTATGGCGCGGGATCGGGGGTTGAGGGGCCGGGGGCGCGTCCGGAGGCTTGGGGGCGGGAAAGAATTTCTGGACAGGGGGCGGCGCCCGCCTTATAATTCGTTGTATGGCGAAATATCGAAATAAAATCCGGGACCTCGTGGCCGCCGCCAAGGCCCTCTCGGACGAGACCCGCGTCCGGGCGCTCTTCTCCCTGCGGGGAGGGGAGCTCTGCGTGTGCCAGATCACGGAGCTTTGCGGACTGGCCCCCTCCACGGTGTCCAGGCACATGTCCGTCCTGAAGCAGGCCGGCTTGGTGGAGTCGCGCAAGAGCGGCCGGTGGATCTATTACCGGCTGGCCGATGACACCCCTTCCGCCGTGGCGCGGGATGCGATCCGGTGGGTGAAGGGTTCCCTGGCGGAGGACCCGGGGATCGCCCGCGACGCCAGGCGTCTGAGGGAAATCTTGAAGCTCGACCCGGAGGTTCTGTGCGTTCGTCAGAGGCGAAGCTGAAGGTGCTTTTCTTGTGCGCGGGGAACTCCTGCCGCAGCCAGATGGCCGAGGGCTGGGCCAGGCACCTGCGGGGGGACGTCATCGAGCCTCACTCGGCCGGCCTCGAGGCGCGCGGACTGAACCCCCGCACCGTTCGCGTTATGCAGGAGGCCGGCGTGGACATCTCTGGCCAGAGGTCCAAGCGCGTGGACGAGCTGCCGGGCCTCGACTTCGACTGCGTCGTCACGGTCTGCGGCCACGCCGACGAGAACTGCCCGGTCTTTCCTGGAAAGACCCGGGTGGTCCACGTCGGGTTCGACGACCCCGCCGGGGCGGAGGGAAGCGAGGCGGAAATCCTGGCCGTGTTCCGGCGGGTCCGGGACGAGATCCGGGCGTTCGTGGAGACGCTGCCGGAGGCGCTTGAGGGTGCCCAAGGAGGCCGAAGACGCCGGTGCTGTTGACGGCCCGGCTCTCCTGGGAGAACGAAAAAGGTGAATCCGCAAACCCGCGTCACCAAGAAGCTGTCCTTTCTGGATCGTTATCTGACGCTCTGGATTTTTC
Source organism: Candidatus Tectimicrobiota bacterium (assembly GCA_016190025.1). Next base: position 10,914 of record JACPRG010000002.1, on the reverse strand, counting down.
TGGCCATGGGGATCGGGGTGGGTGTGGGGCACTTCGTCGCCGGCGTGGAGTCGTTTATCCATCGCTTCCAGGTGGGGACCACCAACATCCCCATCGCCGTCGGCCTGATCCTGATGATGTACCCCCCGCTGGCCAAGGTGAAGTATGAAGAGATGGGCGACGTCTTCCGCAACTGGAAGGTGCTCGGGCTGTCGCTGGCGCAGAACTGGGTGATCGGCCCCGTCCTGATGTTTTTGCTGGCGATCTCCTTCCTGTCCGACCGTCCCGAGTACATGGTGGGGCTCATCCTGATTGGCCTGGCCCGCTGCATCGCCATGGTGATTGTGTGGAACGAGCTGGCGAGGGGCGACACCGAATACGCCGCCGGACTGGTGGCCTTCAACAGCGTGTTCCAGGTGTTTTTCTACAGCGTGTACGCGTATGTCTTCATCACCCTTCTGCCTCCGCTCTTCGGTTTCTCGGGGAGACTCGTCTCGATTCGCATGGGACAGATCGCCGAGAGCGTGTTCATCTATCTGGGGATTCCCTTCATCGCGGGGATGCTCACCCGGTGGCTGGGGGTCAAACTCGGGGGCAGGGCCTGGTACGAGGAGAGATTCATCCCCAAGATCAGCCCCGTTACGCTGGCGGCCTTGCTCTTCACGATTCTCGTCATGTTCAGCCTGAAGGGCGACGTGATCGTGCGGATCCCCCTGGATGTGATCCGGATCGCGGTTCCGCTGGTGTTTTACTTTGTTCTGATGTTCCTGATCAGCTTCTGGCTGAGCCGGAGGATGGGGGCGGGCTATTCCAAGACGGCGACGTTGTCTTTCACGGCCGCCAGCAACAATTTCGAGCTGGCGATCGCGGTGGCCGTCGCGGTGTTCGGAATCGACTCCGGCGTCGCGTTTGCCGCCGTGGTGGGGCCGCTGGTGGAGGTCCCCGTCCTGATCAGCCTGGTGAACGTGGCCCTCGGGTTTCAGCGGCGCTATTTCGGCCCCGAGGCCCAGCCCGCGGTTTCGGTCCTCGGTCTCTCTTCAGCCCCCACTCGGCCGCAAGACCTGCCCTGACGCGGGGGGCGGGCTCCTTGCCAAAAAAAGCGCGCCGGAGGGCTTTTCCGTCGGGCCTGGAGAGAGAAAGACGCAATCCCTCGCATAGAGGCGGCCTGGCGTCCGGGGGGTGTCCCGAAAGCGGTTCAGGACTCTTTGAGGGCGTGGATGAGGTCGAGGACGGCCTTTTGTCCGTCGCCGAAGTACATCAGGGTGTTGTCGGCGGCGAAGAGCGGGTTGGGGATGCCGGCGAAGCCGGGGCTCAGGCTCCGCTTGATCACGATCGCCGTGCGGGCTTTGTCCGCGTCGATGATGGGCATGCCGGCGATGGGGCTCTTGGGGTCGGTGCGGGCCACGGGGTTCACGGTGTCGTTGGCGCCGATGATCAGGGCGACGTCGGTCTGTTCCATGGTCGGGTTGATGTCGTCCATCTCCTTGAGCTTGTCATAGGGGACGTTCGCCTCGGCGAGGAGGACGTTCATGTGCCCCGGCATGCGGCCCGCGACCGGGTGAATCCCGTACAAGACCTCCGCCCCCCGTGACTCCAGGAGCTCGGCCAGGTCCCGGACGGCGTGCTGCGCCTGGGCGACGGCCATGCCGTACCCGGGGATGATCACGACCCGGCGGGCCGCGTCGAAGACCATGGCCACCTCCTCCGGGGAAACGGACTTGATGCGGCCTGCGTAGATCTCGTCGGCGGTCACCGCCTGTCCTTCCGCCGGCCCGAAGGTCCCGAAGAGGACGTTGGTCATGGATCGGTTCATGGCCTTGCACATGATCCGCGTGAGGATGATCCCCGACGCCCCCACCAGGGAGCCGGCGATGATGAGGATGTTGTTGTTCAGGACGAACCCCGTCGCGGTGGCGGCCAGACCCGAGTAGGAGTTCAAAAGAGCGATCACCACCGGCATGTCGGCGCCGCCGATGGGGATCACCAGCAGGACGCCGAGGACGGAGGAGACGGCCACCAGGGCCCAATAGGCCTCGAACGCCGCGGGCCGGGCCGCCACCCAGGCTCCCAGAGCGAGGGCGATCGCCCCGAGAGCGGCGTTCAGGACCTGCTGGCCTTTGAACAGGACCGCTTTCCCGGACACCACGACCTCCTGCAGCTTGGCGAACGCCACGAGGCTGCCCCAGAAGGTGACGGCGCCGATGATCCCCGACGCCGCGGTGGCCACCGTCATCTGGGTCGAGGGCTCTCCCGGGAGGATCACGGCCTCGACGAGGGCCGCCCCGGCCACCATGACCGAGGCGCCGCCGCCGAACCCGTTCAGGAGCGCGACCATCTGCGGCATGGCGGTCATCTGGACCTTGAGGGCCAGGACCGCGCCCAGGGCCGCGCCCACGATCAGCCCGACGATGATCAGCTCGTAGCTGAGGATCCGCCGGTCCACCAGCGTGACCACGATGGCGATGAACATCCCCAGGGCCCCGATGAGGTTGGCGCGAACCGCCGTGCGCGGGTGGGCGAGCCCCTTGAATCCATACACGAACAGGGCCGAGGCGATCAGGTAGGCTAGGTTGATCAGGGCGTCACGCACGGTCACTCTTTCCTGCGGAACATTCCGAGCATGCGGTGGGTGACCATGAACCCGCCGACGACGTTGATGGTGGCGAAGATGACCGCCAGCAGACCCAGGATGGTCGTGGTCCAGGTGTGCTGCGTGCCGGCGGAGAGCAGGGCGCCGATGACGGTGATCCCGGAGACGGCGTTCGACCCCGACATGAGGGGGGTGTGGAGCGTCGGCGGCACCTTGGTGATGACCTCGAAGCCGACGAACATCGCCAGCACGAAGACGGTCAGGACGATCACGAAAGATTCCATCAGGCGTCGCCTCCTTCGGCGGGGCCGCCGGCCGCAAGCCCGAGCGCCTCGCGCACCATCGGGTGCACGACCTCTCCTCCGCGCGCGACCAGGGTCCCGCGGGTGATCTCGTCCTCCGTGTCGAGGCGGAGCTGGCCGTCTTTGACCAAGTGGAGGAGGAAGGCCGAGATGTTCTTGGAGTACATCTGGCTCGCGTGGTACGGGACGGTGGAGGGGAGGTTCACCGGACCGAGGATGGTCACGCCCTTTTCCACGACCGTCTCGCCCGGCCGGGTCAGCTCGCAGTTGCCGCCGCGCTCGGCGGCCACGTCGACGATGACCGACCCGGGCGACATGCCGGCCACCATATCCCGCGTGATCAGGACGGGCGCCGACTTCCCCGGCACCACGGCGGTGGTGATGACCGCGTCGTTTCCGGCCACGGCGCGCCCCATCAACTCGCGCTGCCGCCGATAGAACTCCTCCCCCAGGTCCTTGGCGTAGCCCCCGGCGTCCTGGGCGCCGGCCGTCTCCAGGGGAAGCTCGACGAACTTCGCCCCCAGGCTCTCCACCTGCTCCTTGACGGCGGGCCGCACGTCGTAGGCCTCCACCACGGCGCCCAGCCGGTGGGCGGTGGCGACGGCCTGAAGGCCGGCCACGCCCGCCCCGATGACGAACACGCGAGCCGGCGCGAGGGTCCCCGCCGCGGTCATGAGCATGGGGAACATCCGGGGGAGGGTCTCCGCGGCGAGCAAAGCCGCTTTGTAGCCGGTGACGGTGGCCATCGAGGAAAGGGCGTCCATGCTCTGCGCACGGGTGATCCGCGGCAGGAGCTCGAGCGCAAAAACGGTCACCCCCCGCGAGGCCAGCTCCTTCATGGCGTCGTCGGGCGAGAGGGGCTCGCACAGTCCCATGAGGGTTTGCCCGGGACGAAGCAGATCGAGATCGGGCCAGCCCGCCTCCGGGTTGGCCCCCAGCGTGCGGGTCTGGAGGAGGACGTCGGCCTGGGCGAAGACTTCGGACCGGGAGGGCGCGATCCGCCCCCCTTTTTCCTGGTAGGCGGCGTCGGGAAAGCCGGCGGCCTCGCCCGCGCCGGTCTCCACGAAGACTTGCAGGCCCGCCTTGGTCAGGAACGGAACGTGGGCGGGAATCAGGGCGACGCGGCGCTCGTCCGCAAAGGTTTCCTTGGGGATGCCGATGATCATGAGAACCAGAGCCGTGTTGGGAAACCGGCGGGCGTCCCTCGAGGCGTCCCTCCGGGATTCGCATCAAAAAAACCGCCATATTTTACCCCACGTTTTCGACTTTGGCAAGCTCTTGTGGGGATTTCATCAAAAAAATTCCGATCCTGCAGGAATCGCGCGAGGGACACCGGCGCGCCCCGTTGGGAGACGCCGGGTCCGGTTCCGCGAAGCGGCGCGGCACCTCCGTCGGCGGCGGGACCTTTTTCCCTCTCCGCGGCGACGCCCCCTGGGAGGTCTCTCCGGCCGCAGTTTTTCCCCGGATTCACTCGCCCATCACCTTGATCACGACGCGCTTTTTCCGCTGGCCGTCGAACTCGCCGTAGAAGATCCGCTGCCAAGGCCCCAGGTCGAGCTTCCCCTGGGTGACGGGGACGATGACCTGGTGGTGCATCAAGAGGCTCTTCAGGTGGGCGTCCCCGTTGGTCTCGCCCGTGCGGTGGTGGCGGTAGTCCGGGCCCTCGGGGGCGAGCTTCTGGAGCCATTCCTCGATGTCCTCCAGGAGGCCCGATTCCGCGTCGTTGACGTACACGCCGGCCGTGATGTGCATCGCGGAGACCAGGGCCATCCCCTCCTGGATCCCGCTTTTCCGCACGGCCTCTTCCACTTTCCCCGTGATATGGATGTATTCCCGGTGCCTTTTCGTTTCGAACCAAAGGTATTCGGTGTGGGCCTTCATGGGGATCTCTGACTCCTCCGAAGCTCGAAGGGCGGGGCGGCCTGGGAGAAAAGAGGCGGACGGCAAAGCCCGCCCGCCTCGCGGCTTGAGGTCTGTGACCTCCCGTCCGCGCCGGCCGGCCGGCCGGCTCTCAGGAGTGGCGGTCCAGGAAGGACCGGACTCGCTTGGGGATCTCGAACTCCGGGAGGCCGACCTCCTTCCACACCTCCAGGGCCTTCATCATGAGTTCCCTCGGCGGGAGGGAGAGGTCGCCGGCGTCTTCTTTCTCCGTCGCGTCCAGGATGAGCTTGCTGCTCATCTCCGGCTCCCCGTTCCGGATGCGGACGGTCGGGTCCAGGACCGCGGGCGTGTAGACGTCGTCGATGATGATGGTGTCCCGGGCGGCGTTGAAGCGGGCGTTCATGGCCCAGTCCAGGTGCATGGGGTCGCGGATGTCGATGTCTTCGTCCACGACGGTGATCCGCTTCAGCAGCGTGGCCTCGGCCACCAGGCGGCCCACCCGCTTCGCGTGGCCCGGGTACAGGGGCTTCATGGAAATGATGCCGTGGGCGAGCAGCCCGCCGTAGGTGAGGTCGATGTGGGCGTCTTGGACGGTGTTGTGCCCGAGGTCGTGGCGCAGCATCTTGAGGATGAGACCGGCGTTGCTGAGGCTCTGGATGACGGTGCTCTCGCTGGGGGGCATCTGGCTGATGTAGCCGTAGTACAGCGGGTCCTTGCGGTGGGTGACGGCCCGGACGTGGACCCGGGGCTTCCGGGCGACCGGGCCCATGTACCCGGCGAACTCCCCGAAGCGTCCCTCCTCGGCGAACTCGCCCGGCCGCAGCTCGCCCTCGATGACGATCTCGGCGTGGGCCGGCACCCAAAGGTCCCCCGTCTTGGCCTTCACCACCTCCACGGGCGCCCCCTTCAGCCCCCCGGCGACGGCCATCTCGTCGGTCCCGTACGGCACGTTGCACACGGCCGCCAGGTGGGCCGCGGGCTCGGCGCCGATCACCCACGCGAAGGGCGCCGGCTTGCCCTTCCGCACCCAGGACTCATAACAGAGCGTTCCGTGGCGCCCCGGCGTCAGGTTGATCACCAGGTGGCGGCCGTCCTGGACCATCGTCCGGTACGTGGCGGCGTTCTGGACGCCGGTGTCGCCGTCGCGGCTGATGACGATGGTCGTGACGTAGGGCGCGGCGTCCTTGCCGGGCGTCCAGATGGGAATGGGGAGACGGCCCAGGTCGGCCTCCTCTCCCCGCAGGACGACCTCCTGACAGGGCGCCGACCGCACTTCCTGGGGCGGGATGGGGTGGAGCAGGGCCCGGACCCACTTTTCGTTGATCTCCTCCGGCTCGGTCTCCAGGGCGATGGCGTAGGTCTCCCGGGAGGCCCCCAGCACACCGGTCATCACCGGAATGTCGTATCCCCGGACCCTCTCGAAAAGTAGTCCGAACCGCTCCCCGTCGGGCAGCGCCTGGAACATCCACCGCGCGAGGCAGGCCAGCTCCCAGGTGAGGTCGACGCTCTTTCGGATCCGCCTGAGCTTTCCTCTCGCCTCCAGCGCGGCCAGATGTGCCCGGATGTCGCGGTACGCCATGGCGTCTCTCCTGGCCCCGGCTGCCGGGAAGAGAGTCCTCCCGCACCGGGACAAGGCAATTAAGGGCTTTCCTGACCTCGATGGGTCATTGTACCCCCATTTTTGATCGAGTGGGAGAAGTTGCGCCGGCGCGACGGGGAGGGCTCACGGAGGGGCGCCCCGCCCGCGGCGAGGGAAATGGCCCTCGGCGCCGTTGAGACGGCCGGCGGCTCCGGCGCCGCTCCGGCTTCGACCGCATCCCGCCGAGGCGCCCCCGCGATCAGCCGGGCCGCCCGGCGGACCCTTTCCCGCGCCGCCGCGTCCGGAGGGCCCGCAGGACCTTCTCGGCCGTGAGGGGGAGGGAGCGGATGCGGACGCCGCAGGCGTTCTGGACGGCGTTGGCGACGGCGGCGGGGACGGGGGTGAGGCCCAGCTCGCCTCCGCCCTTGGCCCCGAAGGGCCCGTACGGGTCTTTCGTCTCGATGAAGGTGCAGTCGATGAGGGGGGCTTCCGTTCCCAGCGGCATCCCCGAATAGAGGAAGCTGGGATTGAGGATCTTCCCCTCCTCGTAGCGGAGCTCCTCGAACAGCGCCTGGCCGAGCCCTTGCAGGACGCCCCCTTCGATCTGGCCCGTCAGGGCCAGCGGGTTGATGGGCGTCCCGGCGTCGTTGGCCGCGTGGATGTGGAGGACCTTCACCTGGCCGGTCTGGGGGTTCACCTCGACCTCGGCGACCTGGGCCGCGAAGGAGTACGTGCTGCAGGGGTTGGTCTGTCTTGTGGGGTCGAGGGGGGTCGTGTCGGGCTCCTCCACGCCCCGCCCGACGATGGGCGAGCCGTTGCGCTTGTGCATCCGCGACCGGACGACCTCCCCGAGGGGGAGTCTCTTTTCCGGCGCGCCCTTCACGGCGACGTGGCCCTCGCGGAGGGCCAGGTCTTCCTCGGCGACTTCCAGGAGGCGGGACGCCTCCTCCAGGACCTGCGCCCTGGCGTCCTCGGCCGCCAGACGGACGGCGTTGCCGCCGCTCAGGGTGAGGCGGGAGCCCCAGGGGCCCAGGGTGTAGGGCGTGAAGTCCGTGTCGATGGCGCATTGGTCCACGTCCTCGGGGTTGAGCGCCAGGACCTCGGCCGCGATCTGGGCGTACACGGTTCTGGACCCCTGGCCGTAATCGCCCTCCCCCGTCACGATCTGCGCGCGCCCGTCCTCCCGCAGGGCGACGGAGGCGACCGAGCCCGCGAAACCCTTCGCGTGCCGGTCGTCGCACTCGTGGATCATGCAGGCCATGCCGAGGCCCCGGAGGGGTTCCTCTCGGGAAGAGGTCCGGCCCGTCCCGGCCCAGGGGGTCCGGCGGGACCAGCCCGAGCGGGCCGCCACCGTCTCGATGGCCTCGGAGAACCCGCAGCTCGTGATCTTCCAGCCGTGGACCCCCGTGTCGCCCGGTTGGGACGCGTTGCGCAGCCGGAGCTCGGCCGGGTCCATGCCGAGGGCGTCGGCGATCTCCTCCAGCTGGGATTCGAGGGCGAAGGTCATCTGGGGGTTGCCGTAGCCGCGGTAGGCGCCGATGGGCGTCTTGTTGGTGTAGACCATCGCCGCGTCGGTCTCGATGGCGCCGATGCGGTAGAGGTTGTCGCTGCGCCCCGAGAGGACGATGAGCATGGGGGCCGCCGTGTGGGTGTACGCGCCGCAGTCGCCGATGAAGCGGACCTTGCGCCCGAGCAGCTTGCCGTCGCCCCGGACGGCCGTCTGGACCTCGATCACCGAGGACGCCCGGGGCCTTCCGGCCGTGAACTCCTCCTCCCGCGAGTTGGCGAGGCGGACCGGCGCGCCGGCCTTTCGGGCCAGGAGGGCGGCGGCGGCGTGCAGGGGCTGGAAGGAGATTTTCCCGCCGAAGGCGCCCCCCACGGTCGTCCCGATGACCCGGACCTGGCTCACGGGGATCCCGAAGACGTCGGCGTAGTCCTGGCGCAGGCCCGAGGTGTACATGGAGGAGGCGTAGGCCGTGAGCCTCCCGTGGGAGTCCCACGACGCCACCACGCAGTTGGGCTCCAGGTAGCCCTGATGGACGATGGGCGTTTCGAAGCGGCCTTCAAAGACGCGATCCGCCTTGGCGAAGGCCCCCTCCACGTCCCCTTTGCGGATGTAGATGCGCACGCCGACGTTCCGGGAGGGGTCGTGGGTCAGGGGAGGCTCCGGGGGGAGGACCCGCTCTTCGTGGATCCGGGGTGCGCCCGTTTGGAGGGCCTCCTCGGCGGAGAAGACGGGCGGAAGCTCCTCCCACTCGATCCGGATGAGGTCCAGCGCCCGCGCGGCGGTTTCCGGATCTTCGGCCGCGACGGCGGCCACCTCGTCGCCCACGAACCGGACCCGGTCCTGGGCCAGGACGTAGGCGTCCTTCACCAGGCTTCCCAGGCGGACTCCGGGGCAATCGCGGCCCGTCACCACGGCCCGCACCCCCGGCAGCCTCTCGGCCTCCGAGGTGTCTAGCCTCGCGATGCGGGCGTGGGGCAGGGAGCTTCTCAGGAGCAGGCCGTGGAGCATCCCCGGGATCTGGACGTCCGTGCTGTAGACCGCGCCGCCGGTCACCTTTTCACGGGCGTCGACGCGGGGCGCCGGCTTGCCGACGACGGTGAGCGCATCCATTCCTTCAGCCGTCCTCCATCGGGGGGTTCTCTGGGCGGAAGGCCGCCCGGACCGCTTGCTCGGTGAGGACCCGGATCATCTCCCGCTTGTAGCCGGCGGCGGCGTTCACGTCGGAGTAGATCTTCACCTCCCGAGAAGCGGCGCGGGCCGCCTCTGCGATTCCCTCGCCGTCTTCCGCCGCGAGAGCGCACAGAAGATTTTCGGCCCCGTGGGCGCGCAGGGGCGCGGAGGCCACGCCGCCGATCACGACCCGTGCCTTCCGGCAGGTCCGCCCGCTCGGGTCGATCTCCAGGGCCACGGCCGTCGAGACCAGGGGGAACGCGATGGTCGCCTTGGGTGCGTATTTGACGTACACCCCTCGCCGGGAAAGGGACGCCGCGGGAATCTGAACCTCCAGGACGAGCTCGCCCGGACGGAGCGCGAGGGGGGACTTTCCGTCCCCCGTGAAGAGGGACTCGACGGGGCGGACGTCCCGGCCCTGCGTCCCTTCCACGAGTGCCCCTGCGTCAAGGGCGATGAGGGCGGGGACAGTGTCGGAGGCGTGCAGGGCGTAGCAGGTTTCCCCGCGCAGGACGACGTAGCACTCCTCGCCCCCCGCCTTGATGCAGGGCGGTTTCGAGCCCCGCCAGAAGTGCGACTGGTTGTAGTACCAACAGCGGGTGTCGAGGCAGAGGTTCCCCCCGAGGGTTCCCACGTTGCGGATCTGGACTGACCCCACGCTCCGGGCGGCCTGGGCGAGGATGGGGCAGAGCCGGCGGACGAGAGGGGAGCGCTCAATCTGGCGGAGCGTCGCCAGCGCTCCGATGCGCAGGCCCGAGCCTGTGTCCCCTGTGATGCGGGTCAGGCCGGGCAGCCCCTGGAGGTCCACCAGGAACTGGGGCGAGAGGAGCCGGAGATTGAGCGAGGCCATGAGGTCCGAGCCCCCGGCCAGAACGGCGGCCTCCCCCGGATGTTCGCTCAGGAATTTCGCGGCCTCGGCGGCGGTGGACGGGCGAAAGACCTCGAAGGGAAGACGGAACATGTCAGTCCCTTATCCGGTGGGCGGCGTCCAGGACGGCGTCCACGATCATCCGGTAGCCCGTGCACCGGCAGAAGTTCCCGGCCAGGGCGGTTTCCACCTCTTCGCGGGTGGGCGAAGAGTTTTCGTCCAAAAGGGCCTTGGCGGCGAGGATCATCCCCGGCGAACAGTACCCGCATTGCACCGCACCGTGCGCGATGAAGGCCTCCTGCAGGGGGTGCAGGCGGCCGTCTTGGGCCAGGCCCTCGATGGTCAGGACCTCTTTCGCCTCCGCCCGGAGCGCCGGGTACAGGCAGGCGTTGATCACCTGTCCGTCCACCAGGACGGAGCAGGCCCCGCACTCTCCGCTCCCGCATCCCTCTTTGACGCCCGTGAGATGGAACGAGCCCCGGAGGACTTCGAGGAGCGAATGGTGGGGGGGCACAAGCGCCCGCCTCGGCTGGCCGTTGACCCGCAGTTCAATGGGACAAAGGGAAAATGGGGCGGACATGGGCTCGCGCTTCCCTTCAGGGGTTTTCTTGTTTCTCCTTCACGGGTCTCAAAAGTCCTGCGGATCAATAATCCCGTGAAAGCCCGGTGGCGGCCATGATCTGGATCAGCTTTCGGGTGATTTGCGGACATCTCTTGCCGGTTTCCCGAAACCGGGCGCAGTTCAACGGAGGGCCGCCGGCCTCCGAGGGTCGATCGTTTCAGGCGCGAAGACTTGAGCGCTTGGACTGCCGCGTGGACGGCTCGTTTGAATCGGGCCGCCCGGCTGGCCGGTCAGAGCAGCCTGGCCGACTTGAGGCGCTGCATCTGGTTGGTGCCGTCGGAGTGGAAGAAGGACGCCGCGTCCCGCAGGCACTTCTCGATGGGGGCGTCCGTCATGTAGCCCATGCCCCCCCAGATCTCCATGGCCAGGTGGCAGACCTTGAAGGCGGCCTCCGAGACGAAGACCTTCGTCATGGC
>JACPRG010000042.1 GCA_016190025.1 Candidatus Tectimicrobiota bacterium | reverse complement strand
TTCGTTCTGAACCTGGACGCCGCCGTCTTCTTTTACCTTGACAACTCCCCGCAGGGCCGCATGGCATTCTCCTCTATGCGCCCACATCGCTCTTCTCCTTCCCGTTGCATCCCACTCGGATCCATGACGCCGAAAAAATCACGCGGGCCGAATCCCCGGGTCCCGCCGCAGCCCGTGGCACGAGGGCAGAATCCCGATGAGACCGCCCCCTCACAAGCCAAAGGGCGCTCTCCCTGAAATCGCAGCAAGCAAGTGAGAGAGGCAGTTGGCGTGCGCTAAGACCACCACTCAGGTCGCGCCGGCCGGGGGCGACGCAGTCGCTGGTGAGGGCGAAATTCCTTAGCGGAATTTTACTCCTGACCCCAGGGTTTTGCAACGGCTTGTCCGTACCCAGCGAGGTCCTCGATGCTTTCGACACCATCCGGGTCTATATAAGGGAGTCAAAGCCTCGGTCGTCGATTGGCCAACCCCCGCCCTTGGAGCGAAATCGGCTCGCGGTCGGCCTGGCGGCCGCGACCGGAAAAAAGGTGGAAGCAAAAGATGGGTCCAAACAAGGTGGGCGCGCCGCTGCCTGGAGGAAATAGTCAAATGGCACGGAACCATCGAACTTTGATTCTCTGTCCGATTTGCCAGAAAAACAAGCGGCCCGACGAGGTCATGAACGGCCAGCTTGTCCGCAGAGCGGTCGTCGATCTCATCAGCGAGAAACACCCCGATTGGACCCAGCAAGATGTCATTTGCCTTTCCTGCCTCAATCACATCCGAGCGGACTACGTGGAAGACCTCCTTGAAAAAGGAAAGGGGGAGCTTTCAGAACTGGAGACGGAGGTCGTCAACAGCCTTCGGGAGCAAGAAAAGGTCATCTCCGAGAACATCAACGTCGAGTTCGACCGTCAGCTGACCCTGGGCGAACGTGTGGCGGACAAGATTGCCGAATACGGCGGAAGCTGGCGCTTCATCATTTCCTTCGGGGTCAGTCTCGTTGTTTGGATAGCCGTCAATTCCTGGTTCCTGCTCTCGAAGCCGTTCGACCCATATCCCTACATCCTGCTCAACCTGGTCCTCTCATGCGTCGCGGCTTTCCAGGCGCCCGTCATCATGATGAGTCAGAACCGTCAGGAGGCCAAAGACCGCCTGAGGGCCGAGCACGACTACCGGGTCAACCTGAAAGCGGAGCTCGAAATCCGTCTCCTTCACGGAAAGATGGACCAGTTGCTCACACATCACTGGGGAAGGCTGCTGGAAATCCAACAGATCCAGATGCAGATGCTCGATGAGTTCGGCCGCAAGACGTCGAAAGGATAAGCGCTCTTTCCCGGCGGGAGAGGCGTCAAAAGGGCCGAGGCGGAGGGCGGGGAACCCGGCGCGGGCCCCGGATCAAAGGCCAACCCCCCGGCCGCTCGCGCCTCACCCGAAGCAATCAAAAAATCACCGACAAATACCAGACCGAAAGCGCCCAGTACAAGATGGTGACCCCGCAGAGGATCACACCGTTGACCGGATGGGGCCTCACCCAGGCGGGGAGCAGCTTCGGCATTCGGAAATAATTGAGGTAAATGAGCCCCGGGGCGTAGACGGCCATGGAGAGAAAGCTCGACACCCCCACAAGGGTGATCAGCGGGCCGGGCTGCCGAAACCAGATGGTGGAAAGGCTGAGGAGGGTGAGCAGGATCACCCAGAGGTAATACCAGTCGCGAAACGGCCGCCTCCGCGCCCCGGGCCACGCCGAAGTCAGGTAGTCGGCGTGCATCCGGGCCATGCCGTCCGTGATGGTCAGCCACGTGTCGGCCAGGAAGACGGCCGCGATCAAAAGGAAGACGGCCTTTCCCACCGGCCCCCAGGCGAAGCTGAAAAACCGGGCCTGGACCACCGCGATCTCCCAGCCCTTCGGGACCAGCCCCTTCGGATGGAGTAACGCCAAGGCCAGCCAGCACATGAGCACCACCGTCACCAGGTTGACGCCCACCCCGATGAGGTTGTCCACCCAGAGATAGCGGATCCAGCGGCGGTGACGTCCTCTGTTCTCGGGGCTGTCCTCGAACAGAAGCGCCCGGTCGGGAGACTCTTCCGCCTCGCCCGTGATGGGGCTGGTCACCCGTCCCATGTAATGGGCCATCCCCGCCCGCTTCTCGTGGAGCCAATAGCTGTACAGAAAATTGAAGTAGCCGCCCATTCCCGCGAACGCCAGGGCCGTCAGCAGGACCGAGGTGTCCGACGGGTCCCACTGGGGGGGCAGGCCCGCCGGCGGCGTCGCCAGCGCCCGGAAGTACCGCCCCCCCACGCGAAAGACCTCCGGATACCAGATGGCCGCCAGGACCCCGGCGACACTGAGGCCCGCCACGCCCCACATGATCTTCTCGACCCACTGGTAGACGACCGGGCTGAACAGCAGAATGGAAAAAAACAAGGCGATGGTCGCACAGGCCCAGAAAAGGCTCCTCCCTCTCGGAGACCATCCCGGCGGGAAGCCCGTCAGCTCAGCGAGGGAGGTGCCCCCGGCGGAGGCGTACGCCCCGAACCACACCGAGACGCACAGAAGACCCAGCCAGAGAAACGCCGCGTAGACGCGGCTCATCCGCTCAAGCCCGGCGAAGAGGGTCTCGCCGGTGTTCAAGGTGTAGCGTCCCACCTCGACGCTGACCCACAACTGCATCAGGCAGGCCGGGACCACCAGGCCCAGCAGGGCCGTCCCGTACTTGGCCGTCAGATAAGGCCACCAGATAAGCTCGCCGCTACCTTGGGCGAAGGCCGCCCACACCACCCCGGGCCCCAGCATGGCGCAAAGGCCAGGGAAGAGAGGAACCTCGCGCAGCCCCCAGGCGCCGCGGGCCGGCCTTGCGGACCTTTCAGGATGTCCGGACATGGATGTCGGTCCCACTCAGGCCGCGGGAAAGAGGCGCCGGGGACCGCCTCCCACCCCCCAGGGCGCCCACCCCGAAGAAGGGATTCCCCGCCTCTTCGGCCGAGGACCTCCCCATGGGGCGTTCATCTTCGGACGACCTCGACCCGGAACCGGAACCGGTACGTCTTGACCTTCTCGTTCACCTCCATCGCCAGGTCCAGGCCGATGGTTCGTCCCTCCAGGCTCGCGGCCGTCGCGCGCCGCCTCTCGGCCGACCGGTCGGCGGCCGCCCTCCCTCCCAGAAGATAGAACTCGTCCGGGTAGTCCCAGACGGGCAGGAGGGGAAGATATTCCACGCGGAAGAACCCTTCCGAGATGTTGTCGCTGGGGACGACATGGTCGTCCAGGACGGCCCTGGCCGGGATCACGGATGGGGGCTGGGGCCGGTAGCGGTTCCGCACACGAATCTCTTTGTGGAAAACGCGCTTGGCCGCCCCGGTCTCGGTGACATAGCGGGAGTCGTCCCAGAGAATGGTCAAAAGACGGTTCGTCTTGTTGCGAAGGTGAAAGGCGATCTCCGTCTCGTAGAACTGAAAGCGGATGAAGATCGATTCGTCCTCATAGGCGTGGGCGTCCGCCTGGACGGGCTCCGCCATCGCCAGTCGATACGTGTACCGGATCCGCTCCGGCCAGTACAAGGGATTTGCGCATCCCGCCAAGATGCCGAGCGCCGCCAGCGCCGGCGCCCACCTCACCCACCGCCGGGACCTCTCGTCGAGTCGCACCGATACCTTCCTCCTGACTCCGTTTTCACCCTCGGTTCTCCCGGCCGTCCGCCGACTCCGCGACGCGAGACGCAACCGGAAGAACGGGCACCATTATAGCAGCCCCGAAGCATCCAGCCTCGGCGGCTCGGGAGGCCGGCGCATCCGAAGACAAATTTCCTCGGGCGGGGCGCTCGAAGGGCGCCTCCTCTCCGAGACCCCGCGCAACCCGCCCGTCTCATGGACCTTTCGGGTCCGCCCCCAAAGGGGTATGATTGAGCCGGGTTCAGTCCCCCGGCCCCAGCCGGGGGCCGCACCCAGATCCCTGCGCGCCCTGACCCCGCAGGTGAGCCATGAGCGTCCTGAATCTCGACTCCCTCTTCCGGCCTTCGTCGATCGCCGTCATCGGAGCCTCCAACCGGCCCCAAAGCATCGGCGCCGTGATCATGCGCAACCTGCTCGCGGGCGGCTTCGCCGGGCCGGTCATGCCGGTCAACCCGAGCCACGACGCGGTCGCCGGCGTCTGGGCCTACCAGAACGTCGCCGGCCTGCCCGTCCCCCCCAGCCTGGCCATCCTCTGCACCCCCGCGCCGACGGTGCCGGGCTTGATCGCCGAGCTCGGCCAGCGGGGGACGCGGGCGGCCATCGTCCTGAGCGCGGGCCTCGCGCGGGAGCCGCAGGCGGAGGGCCCTTCCCAGCGGGAGATGCTGGAGGCCGCACGCCCCCACGCCCTGCGCATCCTCGGCCCCAACACCCTGGGCCTTCTCGCGCCCGGCGTCGGCCTGAACGCCAGCTTCGCCCACACCGGCGCCCTCCCCGGCCGGCTCGCGTTCATCGCCCAGTCGGGGGGTCTCGCCACGGCGGTCCTGGACTGGGCGCGCTCCAACGGCATCGGCTTCTCCCACTTCGTCTCCCTCGGCGACATGGCCGACATCGACTTCGGGGACATCCTCGACTATCTGGGAAGCGACCCGGAGACGAGCGCGATCCTGCTGTACATCGAATCGATCCGCGACGCCCGCAAGTTCATGTCGGCGGCGCGTGCGGCGGCGCGCAACAAGCCGGTGCTCGCCATCAAGTCCGGCCGGGTGCCGGAGGGGGCGCGGGCCGCGGCCTCGCACACGGGCGCCCTGGCGGGCGCCGACGACGTCTACCACGCGGCCATCCGGCGCGCGGGCATGCTGCGGGTCTTCGAGGTGGACGAGCTGTTCGACGCCGTCGAGACCCTCGGACGCTCCCGTCCCGTGAAGGGCGACCGCCTGGCCATCCTCACCAACGGCGGCGGCCCAGGCGTCATCGCGACGGACGCCCTCGTCTCCGGCGGCGGCCGGCTGGCCGAGCTCTCGGAGGAGACCCTCCGAAGGCTGGACGCGGCCATGCCTTCCTACTGGTCCCGCGGAAACCCGGTGGACATCGCGGGGGACGCGCCGGGCGAGCGCTACGCGGAGGCCCTGAAAGCCCTCCTGGACGATCCCGGCGTCGACGCCGTCCTGGCGATGCACGTGCCCACCGCCATCGCCTCCAGCGAGGAGGCGGCCCGGGAGATCGTGCGGGTCGCGAAGGGGGCCTCCCGGAACGTCCTGACCAGCTGGCTCGGGCGCGAGGCCGTGGCGAAGGCGCGGCGCCTCTTCGCCGACGCCGGCGTTCCCACCTACGACACGCCGGACAAGGCCGTCCGGGCGTTTCTCCACATGGTGAAATACCGGCGCAACCAGGAGATGCTGATGGAGACGCCCCCCTCGGCCCCGGCCGAGTTCACCCCGGTCACCTCGACGGCGCGGCTGGTGATTCAGAACGCCCTCGCCGAGGGCCGCAGGGTCCTGACCGAACCCGAGGCCAAGGCCGTCCTGGCCGCCTACGGCGTCCCCATCGTGGAGACCCACATCACCCCCGCCGCGGCCGAGGACGCCGTGGGCGTCTCCCGGCGGCTCGGCTTTCCCGTCGCCCTCAAGGTTCTCTCGCCCGACATCACCCACAAGTCCGACGTGGGCGGCGTGGCCCTGGATCTCGAAACCCCCGAGGCCGTCGCGCAGGCCGCGGCGGCCATGAAGGCCCGCTTGGCGAAGCTCCGGCCCGACGCCCGCCTCACCGGGTTCACCGTCCAGAGGATGGCGCGCAGGCCGGGGGCGCACGAGCTCATCGCGGGGGCCTCGACCGACCCGGTCTTCGGACCCGTGATCCTGTTCGGCCAGGGGGGGAAGGCGGTGGAGGTCATCGGGGACCGGGCGGTGGGGCTGCCCCCGCTCAACATGAGCCTCGCCCGGGACCTCATCTCGCGGACCCGCGTCTTCCAACTCCTCCGGGGCTACCGGGACCAGCCGGCGGCGGACCTGGACGCCATCTGCCTGACACTGCTCCAGATCTCCCAGCTCGTCATCGACATCGCCGAGGTCGTCGAGCTGGACATCAACCCCCTGTTCGCCGACGACGAGGGCGTGCTGGCCCTGGACGCGCGCATCGCCGTGGCGCCCGCGATCGCCTCCGGCGCCGCGCGCCTGGCCATCCGTCCCTATCCCAAGCAGCTCGAGGAGTGGACGACGCTTCAGTCGGGGCGCCGCGTCTTCATGCGGCCCATCCGGCCCGAGGACGAACCCGCCCACTACGCCTTCGTCTCCCGTCTCACGCCCGAGGACATCCGCTTCCGCTTCTTCGGCCTCGTCCGGGAGTTCCCCCACTCCCAGATGGCCCGGTTCACGCAGATCGACTACAACCGGGAGATGGCCTTCATCGCCCAGGCGCCCGACGAACACGGAAAACCGGAGACGCTGGGCGTGGTCCGGACGGTGATGGACCCGGACAACCGGAACGCCGAGTTCGCCATCGTCGTCCGCTCGGACCTCAAGGGCCAGGGGCTGGGCCACGCCCTTCTGGAGAAGATGATCCGCTATTGCCGCGACCGGGGGATCCGGGAGGTCGTCGGCCAGGCGCTCTCGGACAACGTCGCCATGCTGCGCCTGGCGGAGACCTTCGGCTTCAAGAGCCGCAAGCTGCCGGGGGAGAACGCCGTGGAGGTGAAGCTCCGGCTACGATAGGGCCCGCAAAGCCGCCGCCCGCCGGCTCGAACCCAGCCAGAAAAAAGCGGCCGGGGAGGGAAAATCCCCGGCCGCTTCGCGCTTCGGCGGCCTCGGCCCCGCGGCGGTCCCCTCGCCGCCGAATCAGCGCAGGCACTCCTCGTCGTGCTCCATCAGGGTGAAGACGACGGGCCCCTCGCCCGACACCAGGACGTTCTCCTCCAGCCGGGCGGTCTGCTCCAGGCCAGGGTGGCCCGCAAAGGTCTCGATGGCGAAGTACATGTTCTCCTTGAGCTCGGCCGGGTAATCCAGCGAGTACGCCCGGGAGATCCACATCCCCTCGTAGAGCGAGAGCCCGATGCTGTGGGCGAACTGCTGGAGGGTCACCGTGCCGTACTTGTCGTCGTCGTACACGGGGAACTTCTCGGCCACGTCGCGGGTGGTGTTCCCCGGCCGGAGCTGCTCGAGCCCGGCGTACATGGAGTCGTAGACCTCCTTGTAGAGGTCTCTTTCCTGGGCGGTCCACTTGCCGCCCACCTTGAAGCACCGGACGTAGTCCACGAAGTACCCGCCGGGGCCGACCGCGTTGATGTCCACGATGACCAGGTCCCCGCTCCGGATCATCCGGTCCGTGTGCCACCGCCGGTAGGGGCTGGTGTTGCCGCCCGAGGCGACGATGATGTCGTACACAAAGTCGAAGCCCTCTGCGTAGAGGAACTCGTTGACCTTGGCGGTGATGTCCGCCTCCTTGACGCCGGGCTTCAGCCACTCGTACTTGATCTTCCACATGGCGGCGTCGCCCACGGTGGAGGAGATCTTCAGGCACTCGATCTCCTCGGGAGTCTTGACGACCCGGGCCTCGCTCAGGGCCGGCCAGGCGTTGACCAGTTGGATCCCCTTCTTCGTGAAGGCCTGGTGGGCCTGCATGTCCAGGATGTCGATCCCCACCCGGCCCTTGTCCGCCTTGTGCTCCTTGAGGACGTCGATGATGCTGTCCACCATCCGGTTGACCATCATCCCCTCGGCCCCCTCGGACCACTTCCAGGTGATGGCCGGGCGGATGCGCCCCTGGAGCCAGGGGGCGTCGATCCGGGCGCACTGGAGGTCGGACCCCGCCGTCTCGAAGAGGATGGGGTCGGCGCCCCGGGGGAGGACCGCGTAGCGGATGAAGATGTTGTTCTTCCAGTTCCCCTGGAAGACCGAGGTGGTGTACCGCACGTTCTCGCCCACGAACATGACCAGGGCGTCGAGGTCGTGCTTTTCCATCATGTCCTTGGCGCGCCGGAGGCGGTTCTTGCGGAGGCTGTCGAAGTCCACCCGGAGCTGCCAGTCCGTCCCGGTCGCGCTGTAGTTGCGCCGCGGCGTCCAGTGGTGGGGCCGCTGGATAAAACTCAGATCCATGCTCATCTCACAGGTCTCCTTTCGAAAGAACGCGAGAACCTCCCCTCGGACCGGAACCCCTCAATCGTGGTCGCCGCCGATCTCGATGAGGCGGCCGACACCCCGCTCGACGGCCCGCCGCTCGATCCGCTGGGCCGTGACGAGGTCCTGGATCGGCACCCCCATGGACTTGTAGTACGTGATCTCCTCGTCCGACTCGCGCCCGGGGCGGCGGCCGTCGACCAGGTCGGCGATTCCGGCGATCTGCTCCTCGCGGATGACCCCCTCCTGCATGGGGATCACCAGATCGCCCGCGTCCTTCAGACAGTCCGCGGGGCTGTCCACCACCCACTTGGACGCCCGCCGGATGGTCTCCGTGTCCACCTCCCGGGCCGTGGCCTCGTAGGCCCCCGCGGCGACGACGAACGTCCCCGACTTGAGCGCCGCGCCCGGGAACACCGGCGTGTGGGAGGTGGTCGCGGCGACGACGATGTCGGCCTTGCGGACGGCCTCCTCCCGGGACTCCACCAGCCCGATGTCCCGCGGCACGCGGCCGCCCTCCGCCGACATCCGCTCCACGAACTCGCGCCCCCGCCGTTCGGTCCGCGTGGACACCCACGCCTTCTCCAGGGGGCAGACCTCGGCCAGCGCCGCGAGCTGGTTGCGGGCCACGCGCCCGGCCCCGATGACGGCGACGGTCCGGCAGTCCTTGCGGGCCAGGTGCCGGGCGGCGAGGCCCGTCCCCGCGCCGGTCCGGAGGTCGGTCAGGTGCGCCCCCTCCATGACCGTCGTGGGCCGTCCGGTCTCCCCGTCGAACAGGGCCACCAGGGCCGTCATGCGGGGGACGCCCTTTTTCTCGTTCTCGTAGAAATCGGACACCACCTTGACGCCGTAGCCTCCTCCCCCTTTCAGGAAGGAGGGGTTAAAGATGGCGATGCCGGGGGGGGTCTCGGAGACGGCGAAGCTCCGCAGCCCCTGGACGGAGCGGCCTTGGGCCAGGACGCGGAAGGCCTCGGCCTGCACGTCGATGGCCTCCGACATACTGAGCAGGGAGCGCACGTCCTCCTCGGTCAGAATCCGAAGTTTCATGGAGTCCAGTCCATCAGGCGAACAAATCCGGGCTCGCGCCCGGAGGCGGCCCTGGCCGCGCGGAGGGGACCCGAAGCCCGGCCCGGAAAACGACCCGCCGGCAGGCCCCGGGGGGTCCTCACTCCACCGGCCACCGCATCCGGTTCAGATGGCCGAGGCCGGCCCTTTTGAGGATGGCCCGGCCGCACTTCTCGGCCTCCTTCAACAGGGCGTCCCCGTCGATGCCCAGGACCTTTCCGCCCTCCATCACTACCTTGCCGTCGATGACGGCCGTGTCGGCGTTGGTCCCGTTGGAGGCGTGGACCAGGTTGAAGAGCGGGTTGTAGCGCGGGACCCATTCCGGTCCGGACATGTCGAACAGGACCAGGTCGGCCTTTTTCCCCTTTTCCAGGGAGCCGATCTCGTCCTCCCACAGGGCGCTCTTCGCCCCGTTGAGGGTGGCCATCTCGATCACGGCCTCGACGGTGATCACGCTGGGGTCCATCCGGGCGTCCCGGTGGCCGTTAGCGGCCAGGTACATGTTCTTGACGATGTCCACGAACCCGCCCGCCGGGGAGGCGTCCGAGCCCAGGCACACGGTGATCCCCATCTCCAGCATCTCCGGGAAGTGGCCGTGGGTGAAGTTGCCGTAGCCCAGGTGCACCGTGCAGCTCGGACAATGGCAGACCTTGACGTCGTGGCGCCGCAGAAGCTCCATCTCCTTCGGCCGCACCCAGCCCATGTGGATGAGAAGCCAGTTCGGCCCCCACGCGCCCAGCCGGTCGATGCGCTCGAACTCGCTCATGCCGTGCTCGTACAGGGAGGAGGTGAGCTGCTCGAACACCGAGGCCACGTGACTCTGGATGAGGGCCCCGTACTTGTCGGCCAGCTTCTGAATCCCCAGGATGAGCCGGTCCGAGCAGTTGGTGGGGATGCGCAGATTGAACCCGCCGCGGAGCCGGCCGCCGCAGGCGCCGTTCCAGTCCAGGAAGTCCCTCTCCGCCCGCCGCAGGGCCTGGGCGGTCGTCTGGGTGAAGAGCTGGGCGGGGAGCCTTCCGAAAGGCCGCTGGCCCTGGTCGTAGGTGCTCCGGCAGAAAATCCCCCGCATGCCGGTCTCCCCGGTGGCCCGGGCCAGCTCCCGGGGGAAGTAGTTGGCCGTCTCGATGAAGGTGGTGGCCCCGGAGCGGAGCATCTCCCACTGGCAGTGGAGCGATGAGACGTAGGCCTCCTCGGGCGTCATGACCGCCTCGAAGGGGTAGATGAAGTGCATGAGCCAGGGGCGGATGAACAGGTTGTCCCCCACCCCCCGGGCGAGGTGCTGGGTGTGGTGGATGTGTCCCTCCACCAGGCCCGGCAGGACCAGCTTGTTCTTGGCGGAGAGGACCCGGCGGGCCTGCTTCTCGTACCTGGCCTTCAGGTCCCTGGATTTTCCGACCTCGAGGATCTTGTCGCCCCGCACGGCGACGGCCCCGTTGCGAAGGACGCGGCGCTTTTTGTCCACGGTGACGACCCAGTCGGCGTCGGCGATGAGGAGGTCGATCATCTTCACAAGGCTCCTTGGCTTCGGCGGCCCTCACTTCACCACGTGAAGCTCCGGCTCACAGTCCGTGAGGACCTCATGGCCGTCCTCCGTGATCAGAACGGTCTCGCTGAGGCCCACGCCGTATTCCCGGTATTCAAAAACGGCCGGGAGGATGTGAAAGACCATGCCCGGCTGGAGGGCCCGCTTCTCCCCGCCCCGCAGCATCATCGTCCGGGCCTCGCTCCAGTCGGGGGGCAGGGCGATGCCGATGGAGTACCCCGCCTTGTGCCGGAACTTGTCGCCGTACCCCGCGTCGTCGATGACCTGACGGGCCGCGCGGTCCACGTTCTCGGCGGGGACGTCGGGCCTCATCCGGGCCAGGGCCGCGTCCATGGAGCGGCGGCAGAGGTCGAAGAGGTCGGAAAAGAGCCTCGGGGGATTCCCGATGAACCCGATGCGCATGGTGGCCGCGTGATACCGCTTGACGCTCGCCCCGACCTCGAAGTAAACCGCCTCCCCGGCCCGCACCGGGTTTCCTTCGGCCATGGCGTGCGCCATGGTGTGCCGGACCCCGGCGTTGATGAGGGGAGGCAGCCCCGGGTATTCGCTGCCCTTGCGGAAAAGCCCCTGGTAGGCCGCCGCCATCAGGTCGTCCTCGGTGACGCCGCCCCGCAGCGCGGCCAGGGCGGAGCGCATCCCGGCCGAGGCGGCCTTGCCCGCGCGGCGGCTGTACTCCTGCTCGGCGGGCGACTTGACGAGGCGCAGGGTCTCGATCAGAAGCGCGGTGTCCGCCCACTCGACGCGGGGCAGCCGCTCCCGCAGGGCCTCGTAGTCGGCGATGGTGAAATACCAGGCGCTTTTGTCGATGCCGATGCGGCCCCGGTCCCATCCCCGCTCCCGCAGGACCCGGACGGTGGCGTCCAGGTAGTGCTCGGTGTCGGGATAGGTTTCCACGTCCGGGACCCAGGAGCTGCCCTGGAGCACGCTTTTCTCGATGAAGCGGGTCAGGTGAACGGGATCGCCCTCGGGGGGGACGAGGAGGGCCATGTAGGAGTAATAGCCGATGGTGCGGTAGCCGCTCAGGTAGTAGCTGTTCTCCGGCGCGTGCACCATCAGAAGGTCCAGGCCCCGGCTCGCCATCTCCGACTGGGCCTTTCGCAGGCGGCCTCGGTACTCCTCCAAGGGGAACGGCAGGTCGAACGGTTGCGTCATGGGAAAGCCCTCCCAAGAATGGGGCGCGCGGCCCCGCCGCTCAGGGGAGATAGCCGAAAAACCTCGGAACGGACATGGCCAATCCGGGGACGTAGGTGATCAGGAAAAGGACCCCGATCTCCACCAGCAGGAACGGCCAGATGGCCAGGACCAGGCGCTCCACCGTGATCTTCGCGATGCCGGAGGCGACGAACAGGCAAACCCCCAGCGGGGGCGTGGCGAGCCCGATGATCAGGTTGATGGACATGATGATCCCGAACGTCAGGGGGTCCACACCGATGCTCTGGGCGACGGGCAACAGGACGGGGACCAAGATGATGATGGCCGCCGTCGTGTCCATGACGCACCCGACGAACAGCAAAAAAACGTTGATCAGGAGGAGGATCAGCCACGGACTCCGCGTCACGGACAAAAGGGCCTGGGAGAGCTGCTGCGGGATCTGCTCGGCGGCCAGGAGGTCGGAGAAGATCCGGGCGACCCCCACGATGAGCATGATGAAGGCTGTCACCAGGCCGCTGCGCAGAAAAATCGGCGCGAGGTCGCGCGGCCTGAGCTCCCGGAAGACGAACATGCCCACGATGAGGGCATAGAACACCGCCACGGCGGCCGACTCGGTGGGCGTCATGACCCCGGCGAAGATCCCGCCGAGGATAATGCCCGGCATCAGAAGGGCGAGCAGGGCGTCCTTCAGGCGCGCGAAGAACTCGCGCGCCGACGCGCGACGCTCCCTGACCTCGTAGCCACGCCGCCGGGAAATGAGATAGGCCACGCCCATCAAGCCGAATCCGATGAGAATGCCGGGCACGAACCCCGCCAGGAAGAGGCCGCCGATGGAGACGCCGGCCGTGACGCCGAAGATCACCATGGTGATGCTGGGCGGGATGATGGGGCCGATGAGCGAGGAGGAGGCTGTGACGGCGGCGCTGAAGTCGGCGTCGTACCCCTCCTCTTTCATGGCCGGGATGAGGATGGAGCCGATGGCCGCCGTGTCGGCCAGGGCGGAGCCCGTGATTCCCGCGAAGAGCATGCTGGCGACGATGTTGGCGTGGGCCAACCCGCCGCGAATGTGGCCCACCAGAACCCCGGCGAACCGGACGAGCCGCAGGGTGATGCCCCCGCGGTTCATCAACTCCCCGGCGAGGATAAAAAAGGGGACCGCCATCAGGGGAAAGGAGTCCATCCCGTTGAACATGCTGTTGGGGATCAGGATCCAGGGCGCGCCCGGACCGACCACCAAGATCCCCGCCACCGCCGCCAGGCCGATGCTGAAGACGATGGGCACGCCCGCCGCGAGCAACGCCAGCATGACAAACAGCATGACACCGCCGACCACCGGAAACCTCCCACGATTCGCCTTGAACCGACGGGATCAGTTGGATCGGCCCCCGCCCGGTCCCCCCGCGCCCAGCGGGGCGAACGCTCACGCCGTCGGAAGATCGGGCGGACGAGGCGCCTCGCCCTCCCGCCGGACCATGAGAACCAGCAGGTGATAAATCATCAGCAGCCCCCCCACGGGGATCGCCAGATTCGGCACCGACATGGAAATCTCCAGGGCCGCCGACTGCTGGTGCGAGACCTGCCGCGTCATGTCCGCGCCGAAAACGACCATCATGACAAGAAAGACCAGGATCAGGAGGCGTCCGCCGAAGAGGACCCGATGGCGGGCCGCCGGCGGCATGCGCTGTGCGATGAACTCCACCGCCACGTGGTCCCCGTACCGCAGGGCCAGGCTGGATCCGAGGCACGCGACCCAGACCATGGCGTACCGCGCCAGCTCCTCCGGCCAGGGCAGCGCCTCGTTCAGGACGTAGCGATAGAGGACGCCCAAGAGCGTGGCGGCCGTCATCGCCGCCATCAGCAGGATGACGAGGCCGGCCGTGATCCGTCGGATGAGCAGATCGACCCGCGTGAACACGCTTTCCACTCCCCACCGGGCGAGCGCAGGATGCAGCCGGGCTTCGGCGGCGGGGGAGACCGCCCATCTGGAAAACGCCCGAGGGGCCGGGGCGATGGGCGCCGGCCCCTCAGGCGAGGGAAACGGGAATCAGCGGCGCCCTGCGAGCTTCGCCTCGGCGTTCTCGACGGCCTTCAGAGCGGCGTCCATCCACTCATCCCCGACCTGGCTGCGGATGTATTTTTCCGCAGGCGGACGCCCCTTCATCCGGAACTGCGCGTATTCCTCGGCGGTGGGAAAGTAAACCGCGATTCCCCTCTTCTTGAGGTTTTCGATGGCGTTCATCTCAGCGATGTAGCCGACCCCCCGCCCGACGACCGTCCCGGTATGGGCCGCCTCCGTCACCAGCTCCTGGTACTTCTTGGGCAGGGACTGGAAAAACCGCTCGTTGATCATCGTGGTGTGAAGGCTGTAGAGGTGGCGGTTCACCGTGAGGTGCTTCTGATGTTCGTAGAACTTCATCAGGTAGAACAGGCCGGGAGGGTTCTCCATCCCGTCCACGACCCCTTGCTGCAAGGAGGTGTACACCTCGGACCAGGAGATGGGGGTCGGATTCGCCCCCAAGCCCTTCATCATG
The DNA here is from genome assembly GCA_016190025.1 of Candidatus Tectimicrobiota bacterium. The sequence continues at coordinate 13,813 of JACPRG010000042.1, read as the reverse complement.
GCCATGTGGGCGGGGTTCTCCATGGTGCGGATCTTGAGCCCCTCCAGGTCGGCGGGCGTCCGGACGGCCCGCTTGCTGTTGAACAGGCTGCGGAACCCGCTCTCGGTGTGACCCAGGATTCGGACCCCCGTGGCCTTGCGGAAGGCCTCGTTGTACTTCTCGCCGAAGGGCCCGTCCATGACCTCCCAGGCGACCGCGGAGGTGCTGAACAGGAAGGGGGTTCCCAGGACCAGGGCGGGCTTGAAGAAGGAGTGCTGCGTCCCCTCGCTGACGTTGGCCATCTGGAGGATGCCGGTCTGGACGCGCTCGAGCTGCTGGCGCTCGTTCCCGCCCGTGTTGGCGCCCAGGATGCGGACCTCGATCTCTCCTTTCGAGCCCGCCTCGACGATGTTCTTGAACACCACCGCCACCGCTTGCTGGTCGGATTCCATCGTCATCGGCATGCCGTGGGAAAACTTGATCACGTACTTGGCCGCATCGGCGAGCGAAGCCGCGAAAAGCGCGCCCGCCATCCCCACGGCCAAAAAGGCCATCACCTTCCACATCCATTTTCTCTTCATCTTCTCGACCCTCCGTCGCGGCGGGACTGACCCGGCCCTCAAAAGCGGGGAAAACGTTCACTTTGCCGCCCACACGCCAAGCGCTCCGGGCCGTGTCCGGGAGGTTCCCCTTGGCATAGCTGGACGGACTCAACTCCAGAGAGATTCTGGGATTCTAGCAGGCGTGCGACGTGTCCACAAGACTTTTCGCCTTGCAGACGGCGGGGATCGGCGAATCCGGGCGGCGCAAGCGGAGAACTCAGCCCGTCCTCGAACCTCCTTCGGACTGTTCGATGACCCGGGCGACCGCGCCCAAGATGTCCGCCACCTTGAAGGGCTTTCCCAGGACGTAGTCCACGCCGCTCTCCGCCAACTCCTTCTCGTCAAACTCGACCCCCCAGCCCGTCACGAGGATGACGGGCGTCCGCGGCTCGATCTCCTTGACGCTCTTCGCCACCTCCCACCCGGGCATCCCCGGCATGCCCAGGTCCGTGAACACCAGGTCAAAGGGCCTTTTCCGAAACTGGGCCAGCCCGTCGTGCGGGTCGGTGGCGGTCTCCACCGCGTGGCCCTCCAGTTCCAAGACCTCGTGGAAGAGCTTTACGATCTCCTCCTCATCGTCGATGATCAGGATCCGCCGGGGGGAGGAGGGGTCCCGGTCCGGGCCCCGCTCTCCGCCCTCCGCCTCGACCGGGAAGGTCAGCCGCACCGAGGCACCCTTCTCCGGAGCGCTCTCCAGGGAGATCTTGCCGCGATGCCGTTCGACAATGCTGTACACCATGCTCAGCCCCAGACCGCTTCCGCGTTCCTTCTTGGTGGTGAAAAAAGGCTCAAAGGCTCGCTCCTGCGCTTCCAAAGTCATCCCTTTCCCCGTGTCGGCAACACACACCGTCACCCAATCCCCCGCATCCTCGGTTGAAAGCGTGATGCGCCCTCCCTGGGGCATGGCCTCGAGGGAGTTGTTGATCAGATTGATGAGGGCCTCGTGGAGCTCGGAGGCCTCTCCCCGGACCCAGGCGTTTTTCGCCCGCGCGTCGACCTTCACCTCGAAGGCGAGGCCCCTCATCTCCGCCTCGTCCTTCCACCGGGGACGGGTCATCTCGGCCGCGTCGCAGACCACTTCGTTCAGGTTGACCCGCCCGGCGGGACGGTCCTCGCGCCGACGCGCGAAATCCTGAAGCCGCTTGACGGTGCGGGCCCCGCTGAGGGCGGCCTTCTCGATGATGTCCAGGTCCCGCCGGATTTCAGGGTCCGTGACGAAGCCTTTCGAGAGCTCGGTGCGCCCCAGGATGACGGCCAGGATGTTGTTGAAGTCGTGGGCCACTCCCGAGGCGAGCTGGCCCAGGGCCTCCAGCTTCTGACTCTGCCGGACATGGCGCTCAAGCCGCTTGCGCTCGGTAATGTCCCGCAGGAAAAAGATGATCCGCTTCCTCCCCTCGACCTCAATGAACCCCGCGCTCACCTCCACGTCCACGCGCGACCCGTCCTTGGTCAGGTTGGCGGACTCATAGGGCGCGAGGTTCTTCCCCTCCAGCAGCCGAGCCGCGCGCAGGGGGAGGGTCTCGTTGTACTCCGGGGCGACGATGTCCTTCAGCCGCATCCCCAGCAGCTCCTCCCGGGCGTACCCCATCAGCTCGCACGTGTGCCGGTTGCAGTCGATGAGCCGCCCCTCCTCGTCCACGATCTCGATGGCGTCGCTGGCCCGCTCGAACAGGGTGCGGTACTTCTCCTCGGACTTCCGCAGCGCCTCCTCCGCCCGCTTCTGGGCGCCGATGTCCCGGTTAATCCCGCTGAATCCCACGACCCGCCCGCGGTCGTCTCGGATGGCCGAGACCGTCACGGAGACCTCCACCGGGGTCCCGTCCCTGCGGCGCTCCACCGTCTCCCAAGGAGGCACGGACTGCCCGGCCCGAATCCGTTCCCAGATTCCTTTTTTCAGGTCCGCACTCCAAAAGACGTCCGTGATCTTTCGCCCGAGGACCTCCCCCTCCACGTAGCCGTAGAGGGCTTCCGCGCCCGGGTTCCACGAGGTGATGCGCGTGTCCAAATCGACCGTGATGATCCCGTCCGAGGCGCCCCGGACGAAGTTGTCCAAACGCTCGCCGGTCTCCCGGGCCTGGGCGAACAGATTCGCGTTCCTCATGGCCAGGGCGAGGTGGTCGGCGACGGAACGCACCAGATGGATGTGGTCCTCCGTGAAAGCGTCCGTCTCCGTGGACGCGACGTTCAGGAAACCGACGCATTGGCCTCCCCCCAGAATGGGGACCTTGAGAACGGAGCGGAGGCCGCCCGCCGCCAGCTTCTGAAACGCAGGATGGGAGAGCTTCCGGATGTCGGGATCGCAACGGGGCTCCCGGGTGTCCACCAGGTCTCTGTAAGGACTCCCCTCCAGCCCCACTTGGGGATCGATGCTCTTCTCCCTTTCCTTGTCGTCGTCCACGATGCAGCGGCGGTAGAGAGTCCCTTCTTTCACGTCCAGGTTGTACAGGCTCGACCGGACGCACGGAACCGCCTTCATCACCTGCTCCACGGTGATCTTGAAGAGCTCATCAAGGTCCAGCGTGGAAGCCATGGCTTTTGCGATTTCGTCGAGGACTTGGAGACTGGTCGCCCGCCTCCGCGCCTCTGCGAACAACCGGGCGTTTGCAATGGAGATGGCCACCTGGTCGGCGAACGCCTGCCCCAGGCGAAGCTGCTGGTCGCCGAAGGTCTGGGGGGTGGTCCAGAAGTAGAGGAGAACGCCGATGTTCTTCTCTGCCACGCGAAGCGGGAACGCAGCCAGCGAGCGGTGGCCTTCGCGGAGATGGATCTCGCCGGACATCGGCTCGGCGCCTACATCCGGGCAGAGCGTGGGCGCGTCGCGCTTCGGGTCGGCGAGATAGGCGCGCCCGAGAGGGAAGGGCTCGGGGAGAGAGGCGATCCGCCCGACAAACTCGGGCGAGATCCCCCGGCTCATGAACAGCCGGGGCTCGCCCGTCCGGGCGTCCGGAAGCATAATGCTGCACCTGTCCGTGCCCATCACGCGGGCGCTCTCCCGCAGCACCGCCTGAATGACCTGATCGACGTCCAGGCCCGAGGGGATGTGCCCCAGCGCGCCCACAAGGCTCTCCTGCTCCAGGAGACGCGCCTTGAGAAGCCTCACGTGCCTCGTCTCTTCGATGGCGACGGCCGCCAGATCGGCGAAGCCCTGGAGGGCGGACTTCTCCCGGTCGGAAAGCTCCCGGGACTCGTTGAAATAGAGCGACAGCCACCCGAGGAAAACCCCCTGCATGAAAAGCGCGACGGCGGCGGCGGACCGGAAGCCTTCCAACGCGATCTCCGTTTCAATCCGCTTGAATTGGGCGTCCGCCCCCACATCGCGCCAGGAAAAAACCTCCGGCTCGCGCATCAAACGGCCGATGGGCAGCTCCCTCCAGTTCCTGGAAACCGCGTCCCGGTAGTTTTGGGAAAGCCCGATGGAGGCCCCGATCTGAAGGGTGTCATTTTCAGGATGGCGAAGAAAAAGGGCGCCCCGGTCGGCCTTCAGAATCCGCAGACTTTCCTGGACAATCCTTTGCAGGATCGCCGGGAGGTCGATGCCTTTGGCAGCCGATCCGGCCATCCTTCCCCTCGCCTGTAGGGCGACGGTCCTTCTCCGGACAAAGACGATTCCCCCCCTCCACCGGAGAAACGAGAGGGGAAAGCCCGGCAGGGATTCACGCAGCCGATTCGAAAACGACCCTATTCTAATACCACAACGCCCGGGATCTGAAAGGAAATTCTGCGAATCCTTGGGCCGTCCCGACAGTCTAACCCAAGTGAGAACTCAAGCGCGCCGACCGCTCTTCCGAATAGACGTCCTGCGAGGGTGAGAAAAGACGGGACGAGGACAGGTCCGGCGCATCGAATCCCGGGTCCATGGGACTTGAAAAATGAACGTGTTCGACGAGATCGTGAACGCCATTTCTCAGCTTCGGCTGCTCGGTCTGGTCTTCCTGACCGTCATCGCGGGCGTCTGGGTTTATGACCTGTTCGCCTGGTGGCGCGTCAGGCATCAGTAGGACCGACGCTGACCAGCCCGCCTCCGGGCCGTACGGAGGGCGCTCAACCTTCCGCGCAGCCCGACCGATACCTCTCCGCGCAAGATCGGCCAATCCTTGATCTCCGCCCGCCGGATATCGAAAATGCCCTTGAGAGCCAAAGATGTTCACCCCTGTGGATTGGACAAACGGCCCCAAGGGAGGAACCGGGGATGTCCGACGCCAGACGCTTGTTTTCTGAAATGAGGGAGGAAATGGCCGCCCTGGAGGAGCGCATCCGGAATCATCCCTTCGTCGCGGGGGTTGAAACCGGAAAAGCGCCCCGGGAGACGTTTTCCACCTTCGCCGGAGAGCAATACCACATCATCGAGAGCGACTTGAGGAGCGTGGCCCATCTTTTGTCGCGCCACCCCTCTCCCCCGGCCCACGATTTCTTTTGGGGAACCCTTCAAGGCGAGAAGGCCGCCTTGGAGTACCTGCTCCGGTTCGGATCGGCGCTGGGCCTGGACCGCGAGGCCCTGTCCGCCCATGAACCCGACCCCCAGGCCCACGCCTACACCGCCTACATGGCCTGGTTGGCGGCTTACGGGTCCGCCGGAGAGGTGGCCGCTGCTTTCGCCCTCAATTTCTCGGCCTGGGGGGACAACTGCGCCCGGATGAGCTCGGGCCTGCGCCGACGCTACGGCTTCTCCCCCGAAGAGGTCGGATTTTTCGACCTGTTCGCGAACCCGCCCGGGGACCTGGAAGAGCGGGCGATGGAAATCGTGGACCACGACCTGGCGGCCGGACTTCCGCCACGGCGGGTGAAGCGGTCGGCCAGGCTTCTTCAGGGATACGAACTCATGTTTTGGGACGCCATGGCAAGGCTGCATTGAGCCGTCGCCCGTGGCCCGAGGCTTACCAGAAAACTTTCACACAGGCGGTTTCAAGCGGGAGAATCGAGGAATCACCGGCTTTTTCAAGGCTTCCGGTCAATTTCTCCTCGGCGCCACGCGGAAGCCGCGCAGGCGGACTCGGCTCTCACCGGATCGGCCAGCCCGGTGCAAAAAAGCTCACGCACCTGCTGAACCCTTCCGATACCAAGAATGTAACCCCAACCGGTGCTTCGGCACCTCCCACTGGAAAAGGGGCCGCGTAACGGCCCCTTTTTCACAAGGTTGGAGGGAAGTCCCCCCAACAAAAACCTGCGGAGGCCCCTAAAGCACCGTACGTTTCCAACCGAAAAGAGAGAATGAGCTGGCGAAAGTGGGGAGTTTCCTTGGGTCTACATCGGGGAGCAGGGTTGAACCGGAATGACGACTGAGGCGACAACCGGAATCGTTGCCCGAAAAGTTCTGAAGCCCATCGACATTCGACTGCTGGGAATCGGGACCGTTTTGGATTTTCCCTTGTACGTCCGCGGACAAGGGGACCGGCGCTTCAAGCTCCTCCAAGGCCCCAAGCTCCCCTTCACGCAGACGGTGTTCGACCAGATCCAAGAAGACTACGGCGGACGGGCCTACATCTACCCCGAGCACGTCGAGTCCTATCAGGCGTGCACGAAGGCCTCCCTGGCCATGGCCTTCTCCGACCCCGAAAAAAAGCCGGAGGAAAAAGTCAGGGTCTTGATGGACCACGTGGAGTCCAACCTCAAGGCCGTCCTGGACCGCAGCGACAACGAACACATCCCGGATTACGAAAGCGTCTCGGTGTACCCTCAGCACGTGGCAATGCTCCTGGGAGGCGAATCCAACACAAAAGCCCTGATCATGGAGTTCCTGGGCAAAAACGACTCACTGGCAGCCCACTGCCTTCAGGTTTGCATTTACGGCATGATGGTCGTCAAGCGCTTTTTCTCCTCCCAATTCACCGAAAAGCAGAAAGAAGAGCTTGCCCTCGGCTTTCTCTGCCATGACATCGGCAAAGTGCAGGTCGGTGCCTCCATCATGGAAAAGCCCGACAGGCCCAGCCGCCTGGAGTGGAAGGTCCTGCACCAGGTTCCAGAGCGCGGCGCGTTCATCCTGAATCAATGGGGGATCCAGGATGGATTGGCCGTGGACATTGTCCAAAACCACCGAGAACACTACGACGGGGCCGGTTACCCCAGGCAACTGAGAGGCGAACAAATCCCCAAGGTAGCCCGGATCTGTTGCATCGCGGACGACTTCGCCTCCCTGACCACGCGGAAAGCGTACAGGCCGGCTCTATCGGCGTACGACGCCATCTGGATCATGAGGGTGGATAACGAGGGGCATTACGACCCCGCCTTGCTGAAGCTCTTTCTCACCATGCTGGTGGAGTGAGCCACGGTGGGGAATCGGGCCGAGAAGGCCGGCCGCCCAACCCGAGAGAGGCGATGGGAACGGTCACGCTGACGCATAAAGGACGCGAACTGGAAGAGCTGCTCCAGGGAGTCCTCCGGCAGGAATCCCTGCCCATCGGACCCTTGAGGAGTCGGGAGGCCATCTCCCAATTCCGGACCCTCAGCCCGGAAGACCCGCAATACGTCGAGAAGGTCGCCCTGCACATTGAGACCGACTTCTACCTCGGCGTCCAATCCATCTTTCAAGCCAACTCGCACGAATTCAGCCAGCGCGCGAAGGTGGAAAACCTGAAACAGGCCTTCGTCCGGCTGGGGATCAGAACCGTCCACGGCATCGCCATGAACTATGACCCCTCCGTCGATTCCTCCAAAGAGAGGCGGAAATGGTTCGACTGGGTGGACCGGCTGCTCTCCCACTCTGTCCTCATTGGGGCCGCCTGCTTTCATTGTGCGAAGACGTTCCGGGGGAAAAACCCGGAGAACTGTTACCTGGTGGGTTTCTTCCATGAGATCGGGGCCGTCTACCTGCTGAAGCTCTTGATGCTGGAGATGATGCAGGGCTCGGACGAGGATTTCGTCTATCAGGCCTCCGGCAGAAACGAGATCATCGGCCACCTTCAGGAGACGACGAAGCAGTACACCCCCCTCATCCTCAAGAAATTGCGCTTTCCAGAATTCGCCATCAACGCCCTGTCCGTGGGCGATCCCCAAGACGGCAAAGAGGACTACTACAAGCGCACCCTCGCGTCGGCCCACATCCTCGAAGAATGCCTCGGGGACCATCTGTATCCCGAAGCCCCCCCCACCGGCCCAGGCGCCGTCCCCCCTGCGGCTCAGCCAAAGGCGGACGCCCCGGACAAGTCCCTGGAATCCTGGAACGCCGCCTGCCTGAGGGCGACCGACCAAATCAAGGCCAGGTTCCCCGCGCTCTCCGTGGAAGTCGCGAAAGTGGAGGAGATCGCGAGCGAAATCAAGACGAGGATGGAACAGGCGAAAAGGTTCACCCAGTTTTCCTTCGTCAAATAAGCGGGCATCCCGCCTCTTTCCATCTCCCGCTTCCCACAGCCCCCCTCCCTGCGGTAAAAAGCCTCCTGTCGCAAAGAGCGGGTCCGGCCCCTTCCACGTTCGTTCGGTCGCTGGAAACCCATGGAGCCCCTCCTCCCCATCGTCTATGTCGCCGCGCACGGCGGCTATCACCCGGAGCGCCATCCCCTCGGGGGCGGGGCGGCCGTCTGTCGGCGGCTCGTCCAGCTCTGGGGGGCCGACCCCCGGATCTCCTTGACCCTCCTGGCGCCGGCGGAAAAACCCCCGGACTTCCCTCCGACGGTTGGGTACGTCCGCCTCTCCGTCCTCAAGGGAAACCTGCATCCGGCTCAGCTGACGCAGCGGGAATACGCCGCCTTCTGCCGTGGGTTCGAGGCGGCGGCGACAAAATGCCTGGAGCGTCTCACGAAGGAGTCCCCCTCCAAGCGGTTCGCCGTGTTGAGCAACGACATCGCAGAGGGGATAGACTTCCGGCGGGCGTCGGCCCTGGGGCTCCCGGTCGTGACCCTCTTCCACGTGGACGTGGCGGACATCTTTTCCCGGCTGTACCTGGGGTGCAAGGGCCCCCCGGTCCCGGCAGTCCGGCTCTTCAGCTCCCTGGAGGCCCTCGGCCTCTGCGGCCTCTGTCCGGACGTGCTGCGCCTGGTGTTCGAGAAACAGGCGCAATGCGTGCGGCACTCCGCGCGCCTGGTGGTCCCATCCGAAGAGATGGCCCGGACCCTGGCCCGGTGTTACGGCGAAGGGGTGAGGCGAAAGACCGCCGTTCTCCCCTGGGGAGGATGGGAGGAGGCGGTCTCGGAACAGGAGGTCGAGGCGGAGGTGGCGAAAGCGCGACGGGAGTTCGACCTGGGACCCGAGACCACGGTCCTCCTGACGCTCAGCCGGATCTCGCCCGAGAAAGGCACCGATCTTTTGCTCAAGGCGCTGCTCTCGTGGGAAAGACAAGCCGCCTCTTCTTCGCGGGACAACCGCCCGGAGACGAGGCTGGAGGACCTTCGGGTCCTCATCTGCGGGAGTGCCGCCTTCATGGGCGGGGAGGCCTTCGCGCGCAAACTGCAAAGGCTGGCCTCGAAACTTCGGAGGATTCGGGTGTCGTTCCCCGGGCACGTCGGCGGGCCGCGCAAGCGGGCGCTTTTCCGCCTGGCCAACCTCTACGTCTTTCCCTCCCGCCACGAAAGCTACGGGCTGACGCTGGTGGAGGCGCTGCGTCAGGGCGTCCCGGCGCTGACGAGCGCGTGTCACGGCGCCCGCCACCTCGTCCGCCCCGCTTACGGAAGGGTGGTGAACCTGGACCGGTGCGGCCCGCGGCGTCTTCTCGACGCCCTCCGGACCCTGCTGGCGGACCGCGAAAGGCTTGCATCCATGAAGGAAGAGGCCCGGCGCGCCGGCCGGGAGATGGACTTTTCCAGGGCCGCATCCAATCTCAGGGACCTGATTGCCGCGACGCTGGCATGAGGGCGGACCCACCCCTTCACACCCGATCGACCCGCGGGCTGTCCCCCCCGCTTGAGCTCCGCCCGGAAAAGCCGGGGAAGAACCCCGGCCCGGCTCGGACGTGACCCCGCGCACCCAAAAGGGGGCCGACGCATCCCCCCCCCTCCCGCCGCCTCCCAGACGGCCCTCCCGCAGGCGACGGTCGCCCCGCAGGCGGTGGCCGTCCTCCTACTTCTTTTTGTGGCGGCTGCGGGCCATCAGCTTTTTGTGTTTGTGCTTGCGCATCTTTTTCCGCCGCTTCTTGACCACACTGCTCACGGCTGGGGCTCCTTTTTCATCCCGCAACAGGAAGACTTCCGCATTTTTCCAGAAAAACCGCAGATGAAATGGCAGGGCGCAGATTTTTCCGGACCGCTTCCGGCCTGTCGAATCAAGCAGCGGAAAGCATATCCAACGTCCTGAATATAGCCGACCCCCCCATCAAAAGCAAGGCCGGCCCTCCGCCGAGCGCCGCGGCCGGAACTTTCCTTTCCCGCACTTCTCCCGTAACATGTTTGAATCCTGTGACCAACGAAGGAAAGGAGGTTTTCATGGGCGAGAGAATTCACACCATCCGCGCGCGGGTGGAAAAGGACGCCGGCGTCATCCGCCGGGGCTACATCGAAGACTTCCCCGAGCCCGTCCGATACGGAATGCACCCGGCCATCAAGGCCATTTACAAGATCGAGTCCCCCGAGGACCTGCCCGCCACGCTGGATCACATCGTCACAGCGGTGGCCTCCTGAATGACGGGGAACCTCGGAGGCGCGCTGGAGGCGCGCGGAATCCCCAGCCATCCCAACAAGCTCTCCGCCCAGGTGGAGGGCGACATCGAGCGGATCGACGGCAAGAACTACATCAGCCGCATCCGCGTCCACTACACCATCCGGGTCCCGAAGGGAAAGCGCGAGGAGGCGGAGCGGGCGCTCGGCATGCACGAAAGCAAGTGCACCGCGTCCCAGAGCGTGAGGCGGGGGATCCAGATCGAATACGCGGGCGACATCATCGAGGAGTGACCCCCCTCCGCCCCCGCGGGCGCGTCTTTGCGCGATGCCTTTTGCGAGGTTCTGGACCAGGGCCTTCGGGCTCACTGGCGCGAGGCCCCTCCCCGCAAGCCCCGGCCCATCCCATTGGGGCTTTTGTAGGCCCCCCGGAACCCGCGAGGCGGGGCCAAGAACGGGTGGAGGCACCTCGTGACCGAACAAAAACCAGGATTCACGCAGCAATTTTTTTCTTGACAGGGGGGGAACATCGGAATTATTATGACATTTTACGTGAGCAGGGAAAGCGAAATCCCAGGGCGAGGCGCCCGATTTGCCCGCCCGTCGGGGAAAAGGAAATGAACATCCAGCCAGGCAGTGCTCTCTCTCTCCTGAACACGCCCATCACCTTCGCGGGCGCTCCCTTCCTCTCCTGCATCCACGACACCTTCGGCTTCAACTGTAGTCCGTCCGCCCGAATGTCCTAGGACCCGTCCGGGGTCCGTTCGGCGGATCGTTGTCCCAGCTCGTCTTTCCCTGAAGCGTTTCCTCCGCCATTCGTCCCCGGCTCGGGTCTGCGCGCAATTCCGTCACTCAACTTGAAGCATCCGTCAGCGCTCTGTCGCTCCGGAGCTTACAGCGGCCGTTCACGAACCGGCCCGGGGATTCATGACCATGTTCGATCCGCACATCGCCATCGCGGGACTCGCCGTCGGTTTCCTGGTGGGATTCACCGGCATGGGCGGCGGCGCGCTGATGACCCCGCTCCTCATCTTCCTGTTCGGCGTCCCACCCGCCACGGCCGTGGCCACGGACCTCTTCAAGTCCATCGTCACCAAGGGAGCGGGCGCCATCCAGCACCTCCGTCAGGGCACGGCGGACCTGAAAACCACCCTCCTTTTGTCCAAAGGAAGCCTCCCCGGCGCCGCGCTGGGCGGAGCGGTCCTTTTCTGGGTCGGAGGAGGGGGCGCCCCCGAGGCAGCCGACGCCTTCATCCTGCCCGCCCTGGGATTCGCGCTCATCCTGGCCGGGGGCGGGATCCTCCTCGGGACGCTCTGGCTGAAGGTCCGGTTCGCCGAGGAGCGGGTGGAAACGCCCGCCTGGGCAAAGCGCGCCCTTCTTTTCGGGGGCGGCCTCATCGGCTTCCTCGTGGCCCTGACCTCCGTCGGGGCCGGAAGCCTCGGCGTCCCCCTTCTGGGATTCACCCGTCTCGTCCCGGGCCGGAAGATCGTCGGGACGGACCTGGTCCACGGCTTTCTGCTGGTCGCGGCGGCGACGCTCGCGGGCCACGCATGGGCGGGCCGGATTGACTTTCCGCTGGCGGTCAACATCCTCGCGGGATCGGTTCCGGGCGCCATCCTCGGGGGGCGTCTCAGCGCCAAGACGCCCGTCCCGGTGCTGCGTCCCGTCTTAGCGGTCCTGCTGATCGCCACGGGGCTCGGCTTTCTGCTGTGAGATTCGGGCCGCCGGGGAAAGGCGGTGAGGCTTCACGGAGAGACAAACCATGAGCCAATCCACACGGGCTTGGACAACCGAAAGGCTCAAGGCGCTCAGCGGTGAATTCGAGGGCAAGTCCCCGCAGGAGATCGGCGCCTGGGCGCTGGAAGAATTCCACCCCGACATCGCCCTCTCTTGCAGCTTCGGCGGACCGGGCGGCGTCGCGCTGGTGGACATGCTGGCGAGGATCCGGCCGGACGTGCGCGTCATCTACCTGGACACGGAGCTCCTCTTCCCCGAGACCTACCGGACGCGGGACCGGCTCGTCGAGCGGTACGGCATCCGGCCGGCGGCCTACCGGGCGGCGTTGAGCCCCGGGGACCAGGCCAGGGTCCAGGGGCCCGAACTCTACGCGCGCGACCCGGACCTCTGCTGCCACCTGCGCAAGGTCCTCCCCATGCGGCAGGCGCTCCAGGGCCTCTCGGCCTGGATCACAGCCGTCCGGCGGGACCAGGGCCCCACCCGCGCCCGCACGGGAATCGTCGAGTGGGACGCCAACTTCAACCTCGTCAAGGTGAACCCCCTGGCGAACTGGACCGAGGAAAAGGTCTGGGAGTACATCCAGCGGCATGACGTCCCCTACAACCCCCTGCACGACCGCAATTACTCGAGCATCGGCTGCTGGCCGTGCACCAGGCAGGTGAAAGAGGGCGAGAGCCTGCGGGCGGGGCGTTGGGCGGACTTCTCCAAGACCGAGTGCGGCCTCCATCTTTCCCCGGCACCGGAGGGGAACGGCAGAAACGGGGCCGCTTCGCCGATCGCAAAGGAGTGAGCGACCATGACCTCCGAGCATGAGACGGAACCCAGGACCCACAAGGGCATCCTTCCGGTTCTCCCCGAGGAGATCGACGACTTCGAAACCGAGGTCACCCGATTCCTTCAGGGGAAATGGGACCCGAGCGAGTTCGCGGCCTTTCGGCTGCGCCAGGGGGTTTACGGCCAGCGGCAGCCGGACTCCCAGATGTTCCGGATCAAGATCCCCTCCGGCTGCCTGACGGCCGATCAGTTGGAGGCGCTCGGGACCGTGGCCCGGGACTATACCCCCCTGGGGAAAGGACACATCACCACGAGGGAGAACATCCAGTTTCACTTCATCGACCTGGAGGACACCTCCCACCTCATGCGGCTCATCGGGGAAGCCGGGCTGACCACCCGGGAGGCCTGCGGGAACACCGTCCGGAACGTGGCGAACTGCCCCCTGGCGGGCGTCTGCAAAGACGAAGTGTTCGACACGTCCCCTTACGCGGGGGCCTTCGCCCGCTACTTCCTCCGCCACCCGCTGACCCAGAACCTGCCGAGGAAATTCAAGGTGGCGTTCTCCGGCTGCGCCACGGACTGCGCCATCACCGGCATCCACGACCTGGGATTTCTGGCCGGGGTCCGGTCGGAGAACGGGGAGGAGGTCCGGGGTTTCCGGATCGTCACCGGGGGCGGGCTCTCCATCCTCCCCCGCGTCGCGTACACCCTCTACGACTTCGTCCCCGTCTCCGACTACCTCCGGGTGAGCGAGGCGGTCATCCGCATCTTCGACCGATCGGACGAACTCCGGGAGAACCGGATGAAGGCCCGGATCAAGTTCCTCATCGACCGCATCGGGATCGACGCCTTCCGCAAGATGGTGGACGAGGAGCTCGGGCAGCCCTGGGCCGAGACCCCCATCGACCCGGAGCCCCCCCTGTTCGTCGAGGACGAATCCGCCGACGCCCCGTCCGTCCCGCAACGCGCGGGGCACCCCAACGGGGACAACCGGGCGTTTCACCACTGGAGGAGCACCAACGTCGTCCCCCAGAGACAGGAGGGCTTCTTCGCCATCTTCGTCAAAGTCCCCCTGGGCGACCTCCGGACGGAACAGTTCTTCGCCCTGGCCAAAATCGCCCGGGAATCCGCGGGAGGGCGCACCCGCACCACCCAGCAGCAGAACCTCGTCTTCCGGTGGGTGCGGGAAGAGTCCCTCTATGA
>JACPRG010000038.1 GCA_016190025.1 Candidatus Tectimicrobiota bacterium | reverse complement strand
GTCCTTCAGGCTCCGCTCCGGAGGTTTTGCCACCCGCGAAGGCGGGTTCAATGCTCCCCTTCCGGCTCCGAACCGGGGCTTTCGGCCTTGGCCGCTCCGCCGGGAGCAGGTTCATCCTGGGCCCGGCCTCCGGCCTCTTCCTTGGTCTCCCCTTCCAGACGGCGGGCCCTGCGCTCTTTCCACTCTGCCGGCTCGCCGTGCTCGGCGACGTAGGCCCTCAGGCTGAGGCCGAGTTTTTTCTCCTCCGGGTCGACCTTGATGATCTTGACCGTGTAATCCTCGCCGACGCCGACGACGTCTTCGGGGCGCTCCACCTTCCCTTCCGCCAGCTCGGAGACGTGAATCAACCCCTCCAGTCCGTCGTCGAGGGCCGCGAACGCGCCGAAGTTGACGACCTTGACGACGCTCGCGTGGACATTCTCCCCCACGTGGTGAAGCTCCCCGATCTTGTCCCACGGGTTCTCGCCCGCCTGCTTGAGGCCGAGGGAGAGGCGCTCGTTTTCCGCGTCGATGCTCAGGACAACTGCATCGACGAGCTGGCCCTTCTTCAGAATGTCCGAGGGGTGCTTGATTCTCTGGGTCCAGGACATGTCGGAGATGTGAATGAGGCCGTCGATTCCCTCCTCTAACGCCAGGAAGGCCCCGAACTCCGTCATGTTGCGGACCCGGCCCCGCACCGTGGACCCCACGGGGTATTTCTCCCGGACCTTGAGCCACGGATTCTCCTCTACCTGCTTCATCCCCAGGGAGATCCGCTTGTTGTCCTTGTCCACGTTGAGGACGACGGCGTCCACGATGTCATCGACGGAGACGATCTTGGAGGGGTGGCGCATCCGCCGCGACCAGGTCATCTCCGAGACGTGAACGAGACCCTCCACCCCCTCTTCCAGCTCGACGAAGGCGCCGTAGTCGGTGATGCTGACCACCCGGCCCTTGAGGCGCGTGCCGGACGGATACTTGGTGTCCACGTTCTCCCAGGGGTCGCGGGTGATCTGCTTGTGGCCGAGGCTGACGCGCTCGCGCTCCCGGTCAAACTTGAGCACCATCACCTTCACGGTGTCGCCGATCTTGAACATCTCGGAGGGATGTCCCACCCGGCCCCAGGACATGTCGGTGATGTGAAGCAGGCCGTCCAATCCGCCCAGGTCGATGAAGGCGCCGTAGTCGGTGATGTTCTTCACCACGCCCTCGACGACCTGGCCCTCCTGGAGGGTCTCCAGCGTCTTGGACTTCAGGGCCGCCCGTTCCTCTTCCAGCAGCACCCGGCGGGAGAGGACGATGTTCCCCCGGTTGCGGTTCAACTTGATGATCCGCGTCTCGATGGCCTGGCCGATGTATTGGTCCAGGTTCCGGACGGGACGCAGGTCCACCTGGGAGCCCGGCAAAAAGGCCCGCACACCCACGTCCACGGTCAGGCCGCCTTTGATCCGGGCCACCACCGTCCCCCTGACGGTCTCCCCCTTGTCGAAGGCGTCGCTGATCCGGTCCCAGACCTTGATCCGATTGGCCTTCTCCTTGGAGAGGACGACCTGGCCCTCGCTGTTCTCCTTCGTCTCCAGGAAGACGTCCACCTCGTCGCCCACCTTCAGCCCGCGGCCGCCGTCGGGAAACTCGTTCAGCGAGATCGACCCCTCGGACTTGTAGCCCACATCCACCACCACGTGGTCGCGCTCGACCTTGAGGACCGTCCCTTTGATGACCTGACCTTCCTGGATGCTCGCGAGGGACTCCTCATAAAGCCTTTCCATGGTCTCGGCGTTGAGGGACGAGATGTCCTCCGGGATCACCGCCGTGGCCGTGGAAGGGGACTTGACGACCGGGCCCTCCTGGGCCGCGCCGCCTTTCACCGTTCCGCCGTTCGTCTGGGAGGCCGAAGAGGTCCCGGAGAGGGCCGGCGCCGGCGCCGCCCCTTCCGCCTGCCCCTCGGGCCCCGAAAAGGTCTTTTCAAAGTCTTCTGTCATGCTGGTTCTCTTCCCCCGGGGTTGAACGAAATCGGCCTCTTCCGCTGGGTCGCGTGGGGGAACCTGCGCCAGCGCGGACCTCCCTCCCTGCGGGAGGTCCCACGGCCACGCCTCACAACCGCCTGGATAGACATTGGACGCTGATGTTTATCATATTTTCAACCACTTCGTCAACACTCCGGCCGGTCGTGTCAATCTCCACAGCGTCCTCCGCCGGAACCAGCGGGGACACCGCGCGGGTCCGATCCCGCTCGTCCCGGGAGCGGACGTCCCGCTCCACCGATTCCAGGTCCTCCAACCGGCCGAGGGCCTGCATCTCACGCCACCGGCGCTGGGCCCGCTCGGCCGGATCGGCGGTGAGGAAAAACTTGACCCGGGCCTTCGGGAAGACGACGGTCCCCACGTCGCGGCCTTCCATGACGAGGCCCGGCGGGGCCGCTTGGCGGCGCTGAACGTCCAACAGGGCCCGCCGGACGGCGGGCCGGGCGGAGAGGAGAGAGGCCCCGCGCCCGATCGACTCGCCTTTGAGCTCCTCGGTGAGATCCTGCCCGTTCACCAGAACCTGCCAGCCGTCCTCCAGGCCCTCCTGCCGCTCGAATCGCAAATCCAGGTCCCGGCACAGGGCCGTCAGGTCCTCGTCCGCGCCTTCCCAGTCCACGCCGACGTTTTGGGCCAACCACGCCAGGGCGCGGTACAGGGCGCCGGTGTCATAGTACCGATACCCCAGGAGGAGGGCCAGCCGCTGGCTGGCCGTGCTCTTTCCGCCGCCGGCCGGGCCGTCCACGGCGATCACCGGCGCGTCGTCCCCCGACCTTCCTTTCCGCCCGCCCTTCTTCCCTCCGAGGGGATGTCCGGGCCCCGAAGGCGGCACAGCGGGAGGGTCCGGGACGACGAGTGCGTCCCGGCGTTCCCTCGCACGGCGGAAGGCGTCTTCGAGCCCCTCCTCGTCTCCCCGCTCGATCATCCACTTCATCCCGGCCAAGACCTCTTCGTACCGGGAGACCCAGCGGAGCAGGGCCTCCCGGTTGGTCAGACAGATGTCCCGCCACATGACCGGGTCGCTGGACGCAATCCGGGAGAAATCCCGGAACCCGCCTCCGGCGAAACCTTGCAGGACGTCGTCCGGCAAGGTGTTCATGGCCGTGAAGGCGAGGACGTGGGGGAGATGGCTGACGGCCCCCAGGATCTCGTCGTGCCGATCGGGGTCCATGAGGGTCACCCGCGCGCCCACGGCCTCCCACAGGGCCTGACAGGCCTCGACGGCCTCGGCGGGGGTGCGCTCCGTGGGCGTCAGGATGCACCGGGCGTCCCGGAACAGGCCCTCCAAGGAGACCTCCACCCCCGAGCGCTCGGTGCCCGCGATGGGGTGTCCCCCGACGAACCAGACGCCCTCGGGGACGCGCTCCGCAACCGCCCGGACATACGGCCCCTTGACACTTCCCACGTCGGTCACCAGCGTCCCCGGACGACAGCGGCCCAGAACCCGAACCGTCAGCTCCGCCGCCACCCCCATGGGAACCGCCACGACGACCAGGTCCGCCCCCTCGACGGCCTTTTCCGGATTCGCCTCCGTGCGGTCGATCACCCCCAGCTCCAGGGCCCTCAACATCGTTCCGCCGGTCCGGCTGCACCCCACGACCTCTCCCACCAAATCCAGGGCCCGAAGGTCCCGGGCTAGGGAGCCGCCGATGAGGCCCACCCCCAGCAGGGCCAGGCGCTCGTAACGGCGGGGCTTTGGGGTCGGACGCAGTTTCATCATCGGGAGATCCGCAGGAGCGGTCATCGGCCGAGGACACGCGCCAGGGCCTCGATAAAACGCCGGTTCTCCTCCGGAAGGCCGACGGTGACGCGCACGTGAGCGGGCAACCCATATCCCTTGACGGGCCGGACGATGACCCCTTCTCGCAGAAGCCTCTCGAAGACCTGGACGCCGTCGCCGACCTCCACCAGCAGGAAGTTGGCCTGGCTGGGAACATAGGGAATTCCCATCTTCTTGAGGCGCGCACACAAAAACTCCAGGCCCTCGGCGTTGAGCCGCCGCGACTTCTCGACGTGCTCGTCATCCCCCAGAGCGGCCAAGGCCGCCGCGAGGGCCAGGTGGTTGACGTTGAAGGGCTCCCGCAGCTTCTCGACGGCCCGGACGCAATCCGGGTGCCCCGCCCCGAACCCGACGCGAATCCCGGCCAGCCCATACGCCTTGGAGAATGTCCGAAGCACGAAGAGGTTGGGATGGCGGCCGAGCAGCTCGAACCCGTCCGGGTAGTCCGGCATGGTCGGGTAGTGGGCGTACGCCTCGTCCAGGACCACCGCCACGCGGGAGGGAACGCGGTCCAGAAAGGCCGCAAGCCGCCCCCGCCCGACGGCGGTGCCGGTGGGGTTGTTGGGGTTCGCCACGAAGACCATCTTCGTCCGCGGGCCGACCCGCTCCGCCATCGCCTCCAGGTCGTGGACGTAATCCCTCAGCGGGATCACCACGCGCTCGGCCTGGCAAAGCTGAGCCACAATGTGAAAGACCACGAAGGCGGCGTCGGCCATGATGGCCTGATCCCCGGGATCGAGAAAGGCCTTTCCGATGTTCTCCAACACCTCGTTGGTCCCGTTTCCCAAGGTGAAATGCCCGGGCGTCAGGCCGAACCGCTCCGCGAGGGCGCGCTTCAAGTAGTACCCGCTTCCGTCGGGATACCGGTGGAGGCCCTTGAGCGCGTCCTTCAGGGCCTGGACGGCCCGCGGGGACGGCCCGAGGGGATTCTCGTTGGAGGCCAATTTGATGGACCCCGCGATCCCGAGCTCCCGCTCCACCTCCTCCACGGGCTTTCCGGCGTCGTAGAAGATGAGCTCCCGGGTCCTCGCGGCGGGATGCGGCAGATTCATCGCGCGGCCCTCGGATAGGAGCCCAGGTGCTTCAAAAAGTGCGACGCCTTTTTCACCTCGCCTAGGGCGCGCCGGACGGGCGCGTCCTCCACGTGGCCCTCCAGGTCCACGTAGAACGTGTACTCCCAGGGCTTCTCCCGGGCGGGGCGCGATTCGATCTTCATCAGGTTGATGCCGTGCCGGGAGAAAGACTCCAGCATGCGAAACAGCGCTCCAACCTCGTGCCGGACCGAGAAGGCGATGGAGGTCTTGTCCCGGCCGGTCCGGGGGGCCGGCTCCCGCCCCAGGACGAGGAACCGCGTGAGGTTCTGCCCCGCTCCGGAGGCGCCGTCGATCTTGCACGCCAGCGCGGAGAGCCCGTAGCGCCTCCCCGCCCAGCGCGAGGCGATGGCCGCCGCCTGCCTGGACCGTCGGACCCGCGCGGCCGCCTCCGCCGTGCTGGAGGTCTCCCGCAGCCTCGCCTCGGGAAGGTGCGCGGCCAGCCACGCCCGGCACTGCCCGAACGCCTGGGGATGAGAGAATATCTCCTTCACCTCTCCCAACGACCCGGCCCGCGACAGCAGGTGGTGGTCGACGGGGAGATGGACCTCTCCGACGATCCGCAGCGAAGTCCCCAGGAGAAGGTCCAGGGTGTGGCTGACGACCCCTTCTATCGTGTTTTCCGCCGGCACCACCCCGTTCAACGCCTCACCGTCTTCGACCCGCCGGAAAACCTCTTCCAGACCCTTGCAGGGGACGAACTCCCAGGACTCGCCGAATTGTTCGATGGCAGCCTCGTGGGTGAAAGTGCCCTCCGGGCCGAGAAAGGCCACCACGCGTCTTTCGACCCGCGCGGCGCACCCCCGATCGACCTCTTCCAACACCCGCTCCAGCGCCGGAGGAGGGAAAGGCCCCCTGTGGGCCGAGAGCGCCTTCCGCCCGATCTCCCTCAAATCCCGGGGCAGCTCCTCCTTCGCGACCGACCGGAGGATTTCCGCGCGCCGATCCAGCAGCCTCACAAGGGCCGCGTCCACCTCGGCGACCCGCTCCCGCCATGACCTGGGGCGCTTTGGCAACCGCAACTCTCCCTTCCCCGAAAAATGGGCCGGCTCTGTATCTAGCCCATTTCCTGAAAGGATCAAGGACCCGACGGAATTTTCTCGGTCCCGCCGCGCGAAGGGGCGTGGATTACGGGGGGGATGTGTCCTGTCCAACCACCAGGATGATGTCGAAAACGGACTCCCACGTGAGCGGACGCATCCGCGGCCTCTCCGGGAGAGCCTCGGCGACCCGGCTGGCCCGGCGCTCCATCCCCCCCTTGAAAAAAAGAACGGACTGCTTCCACAATCTCCCCTCGTTTACCCCGGCGCGCGCGACCTCGAATCCCCTGGACTCCAGCCGCCGCTTCACCCGGAGAACCTTGGAGAAGTCGCCCGTGCCGTCCAGGACCTTGATGCGGAGGCGCGGGTCCTCGACGCCGGCCTTTTCGCCCTTGCCCCGAGCGCCCTGCCCCCGGACGAGATCCGGCGCCGCCGCCACGCGGGAAGTCCACCAGGCGCTCTCCTGCATGGAAGGTCCCATGACGACCAGCCGCCCCGGGGGAGACGGCCCCCGGCCCCGGCCGGCCCCGTTTTCCGGAGCCCGCGCGTCCTCCCAGCGCGAAGGCCCGATCAGCGTCGGGGGAGATGGGAGCAATTCGAGGGGGCCCGCCTGCGGCGGAGGCGGCCATCCGCCGGAGCCCTCCGCGCCGCCCGGCCGGGAGGCTGCGCCTTCCGCCTTAGGCGGAGGGGGGAAGCCGCCCGGGACGAGGGCGAGAAGGCCGCTGTCGGCCCTCCCCGGACGCTTCTCCCCGAAGGCCTCCGGTCGGCTTCGCGGCGGTCGAACCCGCGCCTCGGCCGCCAGCCGGGAGGCCCTTTCCCGCGTCTTCCGGGCTTCGTCCACCCGGCCGACCTTTCGCAGAACCTCGGCCAGGGTGTCCAGGTATTCAGGGGTCTCCGGCCTCAGCGCCAAGGCCCTCTCTGCGAGCGCGAGTCCCCGTTGGGGTTCTCCCAGCCGCCTCGCGTGGAGCAGGGCGAGATTGTTCAGGACGTCGTGCTGCTGCGGGTCCCGCCTCAGGCTCTCCTCATACCTCTCGGCGGCCAGGTCCCACTTGTTCTCCAGCTCGTGCACCCGCCCGATCAAGCGGTAGCCGACGGCGGACTCGGGGTGAAACCCGATCATCTGCTGGTAGGCCTCCGCGGCCTGCCGGTACTCCCCGCGGTCTTCGTGGATCCTTCCGTTCAGCGCCAGGCCCCGGGTGTGGTCAGGGTTGAGAATCAGGTCTTTCTCCACCATCTGCAGCGCCTCAGTCTTGCGTCCTCTCCCGTACAGCTCCCACGCCTGGCGGTAGAAATCGAACGTGGTCGCCTGGTAAATGGAGTACCCCCGGCTTTCAGGGATGATGCCGCTGTGCTCCCCCAGGGAAAGTCCCGCGAGGAGAGAGCGGACCTCGGGGGGGAGGCCCTGGACCTGCCCTGGAGACAGGGTCCACACCTCGGCGATCCCTCTGGCGCCGAGGGCCAAAGGCGTCTCTCTGTCCATCCGGGCGAGGATGGTCTCCGCCGTCTCTCGCGTCGAAACGACGACAGCGCGCAAGACGGGGGGATCCCCTCCCCACACCGGGGATAAAGCCGTCAAGAGAAAAAGGATCCCCATGGACGGGACACGAAGGCGGGCAACGACTGAATGCATGCGGCGCTTCATCTCATAGACGGGAGAGAACCTTCGGGAAAGAATATACGGCTCCTCCCCAGGCGGCTGACCGACCGGATCCCCACACATCCCCGCTCGATTGTAGCACCCTTTTTCCCCTCCCCCGGTTTTCCATTTTTTACGGGTCACGTCCCGTCCCTCTCTTCAAGGGACGTTGTAGAAAAACGCGCTCTCCCACTCGGAGCGTTGACAGAGGTCTTCGCCCCGACCAAAATGCGGTCGGGCATCGCCACTGCAAATCTCGGGAGATCTGCTCATCGCCGCCCGCTGGATCTGCGCCCTGACGATCACACCCTGGATCGACGAGGCCCTGGCCCGCCTCTCAGGCGACGCGGGAGGCGCGGGGCGGGAGGAAAGACCCCGAGTCCTGGCCGTCTTTGAGCGGTCCTGCTACGCGGGGCTCGGGCCGGACCTCCTGTGTCTCGGCGCGCCCGACATCGGCCGGGCTCCCTTGAACCTCCTGCTCGACCTGCCGCCGGGGACCGGCCTCGAACGGCTGGGCGTGCAAAAAGGAGACCTCTTCGCGCGAGGGGGCGCCGCGCTGCGGCTCGGCCCTCTACGCATCCTCCTGGACCGCGCGGAGGCGTGGACTCCCCCGCGGCTCGCGCCCAAGGAGATGAAGGCTGCGGGGATCCGCAGGCGCCTTGAGGACCTGGCCCGCGAGCTCGGAACTCGTGAGAACCCGCCGGGGCTCGGAGACCTCTACCGTGCGGCGCTTCGGGACCCGGAGGCGGACCCGCCTGCGGCGATCTCCCCCCTGGCCGCCCGCGCCCTTCCCCACGCCCGGGCCTTCTCAGAGGGGCTGGACAAGCGGGACGCGGCGCTCCTGCGGCGAGGGGCGGGGGGACTGATCGGCCTGGGGCCGGGCCTGACACCGTCGGGGGACGATTTCCTGGGAGGGTGGCTGACCACCCTGCGGTGCGTGGAGGGACGGGGTTTCAGCCGTCCGGAGCTGGATCTGGCCGCCGCCGAGGCGCTGGCGTCCGCCGCCGGGAAGACGCCCCTCATCAGCCGGGCCCTTCTCCGCTGCGCCCTGGAGGGGGCTTCCTCCGAGTCCATCCACCATCTGCTGAACGCGATTTTGGGCGGGCCTGTTCCGGCGGGACCAGAGGCCTTGGCCCGGGCCGTCCGGGAGGCGCTGCGGCGCGGCCATTCTTCCGGATGGGACGCCCTGGCGGGCGTCGCCTGGGGTCTGCGGTCGCTCATGGAAAGGCTCCGGAAGGCCGGGGAGCAGCCCGAGATCCGGTTTTCCGCGAACTCCGCGTCCCCGTGAGACGGGGGGTGGAGTCCGCCCGTTCCGGGCCGGTCCGCCCGCCCGGGAAGGACGCCAGGGAGGGAGTTTCCCCGTGCCGATCCTCTGGGCGCTGACGGCGGCCGTCTGCTTCTCCGTCGGCCAGGCGATGGTCAGCCGCAGCCTCCCCTACTCCAACGCCACGACCGCCGCATGGTTCACCT
>JACPRG010000041.1 GCA_016190025.1 Candidatus Tectimicrobiota bacterium | reverse complement strand
TTCGGGCGAATCGACCCGGCGGTCGGGCCCCCCGCCCGGATCACCGGGATGTACGTGCTGGACGGCCTTCTCACGGGAAACTGGACGGCCCTGGGGTCGTCCCTCTATTACCTGGCCCTTCCGGTCGCCACCCTGTCGCTGGTGTATTCGCCCATCCTGGTGAAGGTCGTTTACGCTGCGATGAAGGAGAACCAGGAGGGGGGGGTCGTCCGTTTCGCGCGGGCCTGCGGGCTGTCCCGTTTCCGCACGACGGCCTATGCCTTCAGAAACTCCCTTCCGCCGGTGATCACCATCGTGGCCATCATGTACGGATACCTGCTGGGGGGGGCGGTGCTGGTGGAGACCATCTTTTCCTGGGCCGGGATCGGGCAGTACGCCGTCCAGTCCATCGTCTATATGGATTTCGCGGCCATCCAGGGGTTCGTGCTGCTGGCGGCCGTGTTCTCCGTCTTGGTGTATTTGGCGGTGGACATCCTGTACCTTTTCGCCGACCCGCGCATCGAGTTCTAGCGTATGAAAGGCGTCCTGAGTCGTCTGGGCTTTTTGGGGCGGGTTATCCGGGGAAACCCCCTCTGGCTGACGGGGTACGTCATCGTGGGGCTGGGCTTCGCCCTGATGATTTTCGCCCCGCTCATCGCTCCCTTTCCCCCCGAGGCCCCGAACCCCTTTGACACCCTCCAGCCCCCGAATCTGACCCACTGGTTCGGGACCGATGCGACGGGGATGGACGTCTTCTCCCGCGTGGTCTGGGCGTCCCGCGTGGATCTCTCCATCGCGATCCTGGGGACGGTCCTGTCCATCCTCCTGGGCGTCCCCCTGGGGGTCCTGGCGGGCTTCTACCGGGGGTGGGGAAGCGCGGTCATCCTGCGGATGGCCGACCTCATCCAGGCCTTTCCGGTTTTCGTTTTGGCCCTGGTTCTGGTCGCCCTGACCGGGCAGAAGATCACGAATCTGGTTTACGTCATCGCCTTCGTCAATATGCCGATCTTCCTTCGGCTCACGCGGAGCAGCGTCTTGGTCCTGCGGAACAAGCCCTTTGTGGAGGCGGGCCGCTGCATGGGAAAAAGCGAGTGGAACCTGGCGTTCACGTACATCCTGCCCAACGCCTACGCGCCTTCCCTGATCCAGGCCTCCATCAGCATCGGGTTTGCGATCCTCCTCACCGCGGGCCTCAGCTTCGTGGGGGCCGGCGTGCGCGTCCCCACCCCCGAGTGGGGCTCCATCATCAGCACCGGGGCCGAAAACATGGTCACCGGAGAGTGGTGGATCTCCTTTTTCCCCGGGCTTGCCATCGCCGTCTTCATTCTGGGTTTCGCCTTGGTGGGGGACAGCATGAAGCGGCTCCTGGCGCCGGGGGGATGAAGCCATGGCGCCTCTGCTGGAAGTGGACAACCTCCACGTCCGGTTCCCGACGGACACGGGGGGAGTGACGGTGTTGAAGGGTGTGGACCTGGCCGTCCAGTCGGGGGAGCGGGTCGGCCTGGTGGGGGAATCCGGCTCGGGCAAGTCGGTGCTGGCCTGGTCGATCCTGGGTCTCCTCCAGCCGCCGGGCCAGGTGGAGGCGGGGAGCATCCGGTATCGGGGCGTGGACCTCTGTCAGGCGCCCGAGGAGGAGCTCCAGAAGTTGCGGGGCAGGGAAATCGCCCTGATCGCTTCCAACCCCCGGGCGCACCTGAATCCCGTCGCCACCGTGGGCGAGCAGCTCATCCACGTGTTCCTGGCCCATCAGCCCCTGGGGCGAAAAGAGGCCGCGGCGAAGGCCCTCCAGATGCTGGAGGCGGTCGGCATCCCGGACCCGCCCCGCCGCATGGCGGCCTACCCCCACCAGTTGAGCGGGGGGATGGCCCAGCGGATCGTGATCGCCCTGGCCCTGGCCTGCGACCCGAAGCTCCTCATCGCCGACGCGCCCACCAGCGGCCTGGACGTGACCATCCAGGTGCAGATCCTCGACCTCATCCACGAGCTCTTGCAGAGCAAGGGACTGGCCGCCCTGATCACGACCCGGGACCTGGGGGTGGTGGCCCACTACTGCGACAAGGTGGCGGTCCTCCGCGAGGGCCGGGTCGTCGAGTTCGCCGCGGTGAAGGACTTCTTCGCGCGGCCGGCGCATCCTTACAGCAAGTCTTTGCTGGGCGCCGGCGCCTTCGAGCGCCAGGCCGGAGGCTAGGAGCCGCGCGATGACCCCGTTGCTGCGCGTGGAGCAGTTGGTCAAGCATTTCCCGGTCACGACGCGCGGGCGGAAGGTGGTGGTGCGCGCCGTCAACGGCGTCTCTCTGCAGATTCGGCAGGGACGGACGCTGGGGCTGGTGGGGGAGAGCGGGTCGGGCAAGACCACTGTGGGACGCTGCATCGTCGGCCTGGAAAAGGCGACCTCCGGTGAGATTTTCTTCCAGGGCGATCGGATCTCCCACCTGAGCGCGAAGGCCCTTCGACCCTACCGCGCTCGGGTCCAGATCGTGTTTCAGGAGCCGCACGATTCGCTGAACCCCCGGATGTGCGTCCGCGACACGCTCCTGGAGCCCATCCGGCTCTTTTTCCGGGAGCTCTCCCGCGCCGCCCAGCGGGACCGGATGCGGGAGGTGGCCCGTCAGGTCGGCCTGGCGGACGGCCTGTTGGACCTTTACCCCGGACAGATCAGCGGAGGGCAGGCCCAGCGGGTGGCGATCGGCCGGGCCATGGCCGCCCGGCCGGACTTGCTGGTGCTCGACGAGCCCACCTCCGCCCTCGATCCCCCCGCGCGGGCCGAGATCATGCATCTCCTCATCCGGCTGCGGCAGGAGCTGAGCCTGACCTACCTTTTCATCTCCCATGACCTGGCCACCGTGCGGTTCATCAGTTCGGAGGTGGCGGTCATGTATCTGGGAAAGATCGTGGAGCAGGCCCCGACCGAGATGCTGTTCCAAAATCCCCGCCACCCGTACTCGCGCGCCCTGTTGTCCTCCTATCTCGCCCCCGATCCCAACGTCCGAAGGAGCCCCTTTGTCCTGCAGGGCGAGATCCCGAGCCCGATTCACCTTCCGGCGGGCTGCTATCTCTACTCGCGGTGCCCCCTGGCCGCCCCCCGGTGCGAGGAGGCCCATCCCCCCCTGGAGCCCCAGGGAGAGGGCCACTCCGTCGCCTGCTACCGGGTCGATGCGGTGGACAGCCTTCCCGGAGGCGCGGCGCACCTCGCCCCCTGGGCCGTCCGGGCCAATCCGAAGCGGGGCGCTTGAGAGGAGGCGCCCTCATCGGCAGGCCGCCTTTTCCGCCGGACGGCGCGTGCGTCATTGGGTGTAGAATCGCGCTGAGGCATCGTGAGTCTCCCGACCTTTCTCAGCGATACGGGCGGTCCAAACGGGTCCGGAGGAGATCGAGGGGCGCGCGCCGGCCGGAAAAACCTCCCCGGCGCGCTTGCTCTCTTGTTTCCGTTGTCACCGGTTGCGACGGAGGGAGGGTGAATGGCGCTGGTTCGCGTGGCCGCCGTACAGCCTTTGACGCGTACCCGGGACCGGGAGCCCGAGAACCTCGCGGCGGCCCTCGACGATATCCGCCGGGCGGCGCAGGGAGGCGCCCGGTTCGTCTGTTTCCCCGAGGGATATCCAGGGCCCTATTCCGGTCCCATGGATTTCGATCCCACCGGGGACCTCGCATCCGCGGCCAAGGCGCACGGCGTGTACATCATCGCGGGCCGCCTGGAAGAGGCGGGCCCCGAGGCCTTCTACAACGTGCTGGATCTCTACGGCCCTTCCGGGGAGCGGGTGTACCGGTACAGGCGGTGTCAGAGCGCGGGGGACGGGGTGGACGTGCCCCTGTTCGGCCGGCGCGTCCGCGAGGGGGACGAGCTCAAGGTCCTGGAGACCCCTTTCGGCAACGTGGGTCTTCTGGTTTGCTCCGAGGTTTTCTCGCCCGAGTTGTCGCGGGTCCTGGCCCTGGGCGGAGCCGACATCCTCTTTTACCCCGCGGGCGGCGTGTTCTATGAGCTTTCGGAGTCCTGGCGGGTTCTGGTCCGCGCGCGCGCCATCGAAAACTACGTCTACACCGTGATGTGCCAGAACCTGTTCGGGATGGAAAGCGGCATCACGGCCATCGCCGGGCCCGAAGGGCTTCTCGCGGAGCGGGACACCCCGGGCCTTGTCTTCGCCGACCTGGACATCGACCGCCTGAAGTACCTGCGGGAGACCCGGGAAGAACTGGTCCACCCCAAGCCTTACCGGACAATCCCGGGTCTCATGGATGCCTGGAGGAAGCCCGGGCTCTATCGCCGGATCGTGGAGCCCCAGGCGCCGTCGGGCCAGACGCCGGGCGTCAGCGGGCGGCCTCGGCGGCCTTCTTGACGATTCTCAGGGCCATCTCGTTCTGCCGGGCGATCACCTCCTCCAGGTCCACGCCGACCACCTCGCCCTTCTCGACCCGCATCTCGCCGTTGACGAACGAATAGTCCACCCTGGGGACTCCGCAAAAGATCAGGGCGGCGACGTAATCGTGAACCGCGCCCGCGAACTGGATCTGGTTCAGTCTCACGCCGATCACGTCGGCGGCCTTGCCCGGCGCCAGCGTGCCGATGTCGTCCCTCCCTAGGACGGCGGCGCCTCCCCGGGTGGCGATCGTCAGCACGTCGCGGGCCGTGATGTCGGACTCCGAGTAGCGGATCCGCTGAATCAACAGGCTTTGCCGGGTCTCGTCGAAGAGGTGCGAGGCGTCGTTGCTGGCGCTGCCGTCGACCCCGAGGCCCACGTGGACGCCGGCGCGGAGCATGCCCACGATGGGGGCGATCCCCGAGCCCAGGCGCATGTTGCTGACGGGGCAGTGGGCGACGCCCGCCCCGGCCGTCGCCATCCGCCCCACCTCGCCGTCGTCGAGCCACACGCTGTGGGCGTGAAAGCAACGCCCGTCCACCCAGCCGACTTCTTCCATCAGGTCGAACGGGCGCTTGCCGAATCGGCCGAGGCAGAACGCGTCTTCGTCCCGGGTCTCGGCGAGGTGGGTGTGGCACTGGACCCCCGGGTAGCTGTCGGCCATCTTTCGCGACTCCCGATAGAGGTCCATCCTGGCGTTGAAGAGGCTGCACGGCCCGACGCAGATCCGCGTCATGCCGAAAGGACCGGCCTCGTGCCAGTCTTCGATGAGGGATTGGGTCGCTTTGTGGACGAGGTCGTCGTCCTGGACGATGTCGGGATGGAGGTCGAAGCCCGGAGAGAGAGAGCCCCGGGCCAGGTGAAAGCGGAGCCCCATCTCCCGCACGGCCTGGATCTCGTGGGCGGCGATCTCGGGAGAGTGTCGCGGGTGCATGTAGCAGTGATCGACCGAGGTCGTGCAGCCGGAAAGGAGGAGCTCGGCGGCGACGGTCCTGGCCGCCGCGGCGGCCATCCCGTGGTCCAGGTGGCGCCAGACCTTGAAGTTCTCGGTGATCCAGTCGAACAGTTTCGCGTCCTGGGATTGCGGGAGGTTCCGGGTCAGCGATTGGAAGAAGTGATGGTGCGTGTTGATCAGGCCCGGCAGGAAGAGGTGGCCCCGTCCGTCAATCGTCCGGTCGGGCCGCAGGTCCTTCGGGGGTTCACGACCGATCCACCCGATGGTTGGACCGTCGATGAGCAGGCTGCACCCCCGGAGGGGCTCCTTCCGGGTGTCCGTCAGCAGATAGTCGATGTCCCGAATCAGTGTCTTCGCCATGAGTCGTCTCAGTCCTTCAGGTAGGGGATCGTGATGGCGGCGGGCTGCCGGGTCTTCCCCACGACCCCGGCGTACACCAGCAGGGTCAGCGCATAGGGAAGCATGCGAAGGATGTGGAAAGAGACGGGGAACCCCAGGGCCTCCATGCGCAGGCTCAACGCCTCGGTCGCCCCGAACAGCAGGGCCACGGCCGCGGCGCGGTAGGGAAACCACTTCGCCACGATGACGATGGCCAGCGCGATGAACCCGCGCCCCCCCGTCATGCCTTCGACGAAGGAGTCGAGCTGGCTGAGGGAGAGATAGGCGCCCCCGACGCCGGCGAAAATCCCGGAGATGACGATGGTCAAGTAGCGCACCCCGGGCACGGAAATCCCCACGCTGTCGCCGGCCCGGGGGTACTCCCCGATGGCGTTGATGTGAAGCCCCCACCGGGTCCGGAACAGGACCCAGGCGGCCACGGGCAAGACCAGAAACGCCACGTACGCCAGGGGGGAGTGATGGAAGAGTGTCTCGCCGAGGACGGGGAGGTCGGTGAGGCCCGGAATTTCCAACGGCTTGAATCCTGACACCTTGGGATTTTTCCCCACGCCCCAGAGGGTCCGGCTCAAAAAGGTTGTCAGGCCGAGCGCCGTGATGTTCAGGGCGATTCCCGTCACGATTTGGTCGCCCGCCAGCGAGACGGAAATATAGGCGAGGATGAGGGCCAAAAGGGCGCCCGCCACGATTGCGGCCAAGACGCCCCACCACGGGTTTCCCCAGAGAAACGTCCCCACAACCGCCGCGAACGCGCCGAACAGCATCATGCCCTCCAGGCCGATGTTGACGACGCCGGAGCGCTCGGCGAACAGCTCTCCCACGCTCAAGAACACCAGGGGGACCGAGAGCCGCACCGTGGCGGAGAGGAAATCGACCGAAAAGAAGAGCTGCTCAATGGAGCCGAGCATACCGGAGCTCCTGTCTTTTCAGCAGTCTTCTCAGCAGGCCCTGCGAGGAGGCCGCGATGAGCATGGCGATGGCCACCCCCTGGACGACCTGAATGACCGCCGAGGGGACCCCCATGGTTTGTTGCAGGTTGTCCGATCCCGAGTCCAGGAGCCCGAAGAGCAGCGCGGCCAGAACGACGCCGAAGGGCTGGGTCCGCCCCACCAGGGCGACGGCGATCCCCGTGAACCCGTAGCCGGGCGAGAAGAAGTCGCTGAGGCGAAACTGGACGCCGTGGATCTCCGCCGTGCCCGCCAGTCCGGAGAGCCCGCCGGCCAGGAACATGGCGAGGACGGTGCTCCGCGGGACGTTGATCCCGACGAAGCGAGCGGTCGAGACCCCCGCCCCCGTCGCCCGGATCTCGAACCCCCCGCGGGTGTGCCACAGGAAGATGTAAACCCCAAGGGCCGCCGCCAGCGCCAGGACGATGCCGATGTGGATGCCGGTCGGCTCATGGAGGATGGGAAACCGGGTCGACCCGGGGACCTGGGCGGACCAGGGGTAGTAGCTCGCCCGATCCAGCATGGGTCCGTGAACCAGGTAGCTCACGGTCCAGAAGGCGATGTAGTTCAGCATGATGGTGGTGATGATCTCGTTGAGGCCGAACCGCCCGCGGACCCAGCCGGCCACGGCCCCCCAGCCTCCCCCCATCAGGAAGCTCCCGGCGAGGACGATGGGGAAATGAAGGACCCACGGCATCTCGGGCAGGTAGATGGCGAGGGCCGTCGAAGCCAGGGCCCCCATGTAGAGCTGGCCCTCGCCGCCGATGTTGAAAAGGCCGCACCGAAAGGCCAGGGAGACGCTCAACCCCACGAACAACAGGGGAATGGTTCGCGTGATGGCCAGCCCGAAGCCCGCGGGGGTTCCGAAGGCCCCGTTCCAGAGGGCCGCGTAGGCGCCGAGGGGGTTGATGCCGATGGCCCCGATGATGGCCCCGCCCATCAGGAGGGCGAAGACGACCGCAAGCAGGGGGGAGAGGATCTGAAACGCCGCGTGGAGGCGCAGGCCCCTCGAGGGTTGGATTTCGGCGGCCGCGCTCACGGTCCGTCCCCTCCCGATGCGCCCGCCATCCACAACCCCAGGACCAGCTCGTCCGCCTCCGCGCCGGCGACCTCGCCCTGAACGCGCCCCTCGTAGAGAACCGCGATCCGGTCGCTCAGGCTCATGATCTCGGACAGCTCGCTGGAGATGAACAAGATCGCCGAGCCCCTCTCCCGCTGCTTCAGGAGCGTCTTGTAGACGAACTCGGTGGCCCCCACGTCGAGGCCCCGGGTCGGGTTCACGGCGATCAGCAGTTCCGGGGGCTTCAGCATCACGCGCGCGATGATGACCTTTTGCTGGTTCCCCCCGGAGAGGCTGCCGGCGGTGAGGCCCTGGGAGGGCGGTCGGATGTCGTGGTCCCGGATGAGCCTTCGGCTTTCCTCCTCAATCGCCGGGCGGTTGAGAAAACCCCTGCGGCAGAAGGGCGGCTCCTGGAAGCGTTCCAGGAGGAGGTTTTCCCTGACGGTCAGGCTGGGCGTGAGCCCCATCCCGTGACGGTCCTCGGGGATGCGGCCCACGCGGCGGGCGGTGAGGTCTCGGGGCGTCCATCCCGTGATGTTTTCCCCGTCGATGCGCACGGTCCCGGAAGTGGGCTTCCTCAGGCCGAAGACCACCTCGGCCAGCTCGCGCTGCCCGTTGCCGTCGACGCCCGCGATGCCGAGGATCTCCCCCCGTCGGACCGTCAGGCTCAAGTCCTTGAGGAGGGGCAGGCCGTGAGAGTCCTCCACGCAGACGTCTCCGATCTCCAGGATGGGCGGGCCGGGCTGGATATCGGCCTTGGCGAAGTCGAAGACGACCGGACGGCCGACCATCATCCGCGCCAACTCCGGCGGCGAGGTCTCCGAGGTGGGGACGGTGTCGACGACCCGTCCCTGGCGAAGCACCGTCACCCGGTCGGTCACCCGCATCACCTCCTCCAGCTTGTGGGAGATGAAGATGAGGGAGACCCCCTCTTCCACCAGCGCCCGGAGAATCCCGGCCAGTTCGGCGAATTCCTGGGGGGTGAGGACGGCGCTCGGCTCATCGAGGATGAGCAGCCGGGCCTTCCGGTGAAGGGCCTTCAGGATCTCGACCTTTTGCCGGGTTCCCAGGGGCAAGGTCTCCGTGACGGCCCAGGGGTCCAGGTCCGTCCGGAACCGCGTTGCGAGACGGCGGATCTCCTCCGCCAGGCGGTCGAGATGGAGCACCGGACTCCGGGTCTCGCGAAGCCCCATGGCGATGTTCTGAACGACGGAAAACGTGGGGACCAGCATGAAGTGCTGGTGGACCATCCCGATGCCCAGCTTGATCGCCGCCTTGGGAGACGGGATCTGGACCTCGCGGCCGTGCCAATGGATCCGGCCCCCGTCGGGCTGGTACAGCCCCGTCAGGATGTTCATCAGGGTCGTCTTGCCCGCGCCGTTCTCCCCCAAAAGCGCGTGGACCTCGCCCGGGGCCACGTCGAACGACACCCGGTCGTTGGCGATGACGCCCGGGAAGACCTTGGTGATCTCCTCCATGCGCAGAAGGGGTTCGGGCATGGTCCGCCGCTCTCCCGCGGAGGGCCTTCGGGGAGAGCCGGGCGCCCGGCTCTCCCCGAAAGGCTTGGGGTCCGCCGCGTTAGTTCATCAGTTCGGCTGGGGTTTCGGAATGAACGGAACCTGGATCTTTCCGCTCATGACGTCCTTTTGGATTTGCAGGACCTTGTCTTTCACGGCTTGGGGGATGTTGCCGCGGAATTCAGAGAGGCCGTGAACCCCCCTGGGCTCCAGGGCGTACACGTTCATCCCCGGCTTGAACGTCCCGGTCTTGAAATACTCCGCGATGGGCCGCACGAAGGTTCCGCCGTAATCGACGAGATGGGTCACGATGACCGCTTTGGGAGCGACGGCGTGTTGATCGAGCCCGTTGCCGATGGCCATGACCCCCTTCTCCTGGGCCGCCCGGACGACGGCCAGCCCGGCGTGGTCGGCGACGTGGTAGAGGAGGTCGGCTCCCGCGCTGATCTGGGCCAGGGCGGCTTCTTTCGCCTTGCTCAGGTCCTCGAAGGTGCTGATGTAGACGATGTTGGCTTTCACGTTGGGGTTGACCGCCTTGGCGCCGAGCCGGAACGCCTCCAGCTGCGAGACGATGGACGGGAACGGGAACCCTCCGATGATCCCGATGCGGTTCGTCTTCGTCATCAGACCGGCCAGGGCCCCGGCCACGTAGGCGCTCTGGTGACTGGCGATCTGGAGCACCTGGACGTTTTTCTGCTTGCCGTCTTGGTTCACGATCCCCACGATGTTGATGAACTTGGTCTTGGGATACCTGGGCGCGACCTGCATGATGGGGTCGCCGAACTCAAAACCCTGCCCGATGACCACGTCGTACCCCTGGGCGGCGTAGTTGCTCAACGTGGAGACGAATTTGGGAGGGGGCGTGTTTTCCGAAAAGGCGACCTTCGCGCCCGTGGTCTTTTGGAGCCGCATCAACGCCTCGTAGCCGCTCTGGTTGAAGCCCTCGTCATTGATGGTCCCCGGCAGGACCAGGGCGACCCTCCGTTGCGCCCATGCGTTCACTCCCCCCAGGACCGTCGCCATCAGGAAAGCGGCGGCCGACAACCCGACGAGAAACCGTTTCATCTTTCTCCCTCCAATTGGGGCCATTCCGGGGTGAAGACGGGAATGGCGCGGTACAACTCCCGTTCCAGAGAACCACTGCAGACCCTCGATCATTCCGGCGGCCCATTCTCGGGACCCCGATCAGGGCCTCCAGGATACAGCCGGGAGACAGCCAGGATACAGCCGCCGGGCTCCGCGCGTCTCGGCCCGCTCTCTCCCCCCGCTACGCGCTCTCCCCTTTTCTCCGAAGCGCGGCGTACACCCGATCAGCCGTGAACGGCATGTCGGACATTCGAACGCCGACGGCGTCATCAATCGCATTGGCCACGGCGGCGGCGGTCGGTATAAGGGCCGGCTCACCGATCCCCTTGGCGCCGAACGGCCCCGTCGGATCGGCTTCTTCCACCAGGAGAGGGTATATCTTCGGGATGTCGAGCGTTGTGGGAAGCTTGTAATCGAGCCACGTGGGATTGGTCACCACGCCGTTCTCAAAGGCCATCTCTTCCGAGAGGAGCCAGCCGACGCCGATCGACACCGCGCCTTCAATCTGCCCTTCGCAGCCCGCGGGGTTGATGGCCCGTCCGACGTCATGGGCCGAGTGGAGGGCCTTGACCTGCACGCGGCCGGTCTCCGTGTCCACTTCGACCTCGGCGATTTGAGCGCCGAAGATGTAGGCGGGGAACGGCGGGAACTTGATCCCTTCGAGCCGCACGTCCTCCGGGGGGTCGAACTTCGGCGGATCGAAGAAGGACCCCTTGCCCAGGATCACGCCGCCGTCCACGTAGAGGCCGTACATCACCACGTCGTGGTAGGAGGCCCGGCGGTCCGGCGCGCTCTGGACGTGGACTTCGCCGTTGTCCATGACCAGGTCCTTCGGGTCCGCCTCCAGCAGGGAGCCGGCGATTTTCAGGAATTGCTCCTTGACCTCGCCGCAGGCGCGCAGGATGGCGTTTCCGATGTTGTAGGTGGTCCGGCTGGCGTCCGTCGACCAGTCATAGGGGGTCGTCAGGGTGTCGGAGGTGACAATCGAGACCTTTTCATAGGGGACGCCGAGCCCCTCCGCGGCGATTTGGGAGAGGACGGTCCTTTGGCCGCCGCCGATCTCCGTCCCCCCCGCCAGGACGGTGATCCCTCCATCCTCTTCCATCTTGATGAGGGCCCCGGAGGAGAAGATCGCGCTGACGTGCTGCATGCAGGCCACGCCGACGCCGTACCTTTTCTTCGGGTCGCCGGGCTCGCGGCGGGGTTTTTTGCGCCTCTTCCAGTCCCAGCCCGCGCTCTCCGCCGCTCGCCGCAGGGTCTCTCGGATTGCCGTGTGGGAGACGGGCTGGCCCGTCACGTAGAGATGGCCTTCCGAGACGGCGTTCTTCATCCGGATCTCGATGGGATCCAGGCCCAGCGCCCGGGCGATCTCCTCCAGTTGGGACTCGCCCGCGAAGCTCACTTGAGGGCCGCCGTACCCGCGGTATCCCCCGAAGGGGAGCTTGTTCGTGTAGACGAGGCTTGCGTCGACGCGCACGTGCGGGATGTGGTAAGGGCCCCGCGCGTGAATGCTGGAGGCGCCCAGGACGCCCACCCCCTGGTGGGCGTAGGCGCCGGAGTCGGCGATGACCCGAATGTCTCTCGCGTGGATTCGGCCGTCCTTCATCACGCCCGTTTTGTATCTCAGGAGGAAGGGGTGTCGGGGATGGCCCGAGGACAGCTCCTCCTCCCGGGTCAGGACGATTCTCACCGGACGTCCCGTCTTGCGCGCGAGGAGGACAGCGTGGGGCTCAACGCGCATGTCGAGCTTGCCGCCGAACCCTCCCCCCACGTACGGCGCGATGACCCGGATCTGGCTGGCGGGGATTCGGAGGGCGTCCGCCAGCTCTCGCCGCACCTCGGACACCGTTTGCGTGCTGGTCCAAACCGTCACCCTCCCTCCCCGGTGCGCCTGGGCCACCGCGGCGTGCGGCTCCATGTAGGACTGATGGTTCGTGACGGTGCGGTACTCGTTTTCAAAGACGTGAGGGGCTTCCTGCAGCCCCTTCTCCACGTCCCCCATGGCGAACTTCACCCGGGTGGCCACGTTTCCATAGCGAATGGGGTTGAAGCCCGGAACCAGCCGGTAGCGTCCCAGGTCCTCGTGGATGATGGGCGCCCCCGGCTCCATGGCCTCCAGGGGATCGAAGACCGCCGGAAGCTCTTCGTAATCGACTTCGATGAGCCCGGCCGCCTCTTCGGCCGCGTCTTCGTCGGTCGCCGCGACGACGGCAATGGGCTCCGAGACGAACCGGACTTTCTTGTGGGCGAGAATGGTGTAGTCGAACATGAAGGCCCCGAAGCCATAGAGACTCCCGTTCTCATCCTTCGGGCAGTCCTCCGCCGTCAGGACGGCCTTCACCCCGGGAACCTTCAGGGCCCTTGACGTGTCGATGTGGAGGATCTTGGCGTGGGGCAGCTGGCTGCGGTGGTACTTTCCGTGGAGCATGTTCGGAAGGTATACGTCCGATGCGAAAACCCCGAGGCCGGTCGCTTTGTCCACGCCGTCCTCGCGGGTCACGCTCTTTCCGACCCACCTCAGTTCTTTTGCGCCTGCGCCACCGGCCATGGGTTTTCTCCTTCGACGCCTGGAAGGGCTCGCCTGCGGCCGACGTCCACGCACGCCTTCAACGCAACGACCTTCCTCGCCCTCGCCTCTTCACCTTCCCGTGTGCGCCCGCTGGCGAGGTGCGCAGGCGCCTGTTGAAGCCTCCGACGAGCGAAGACGCAGCCCGTCTCGCGCTCTTTTTCCTGGCGTCGGCGAAATCTCAGCCCGGCCTCTCGGCCGCTAGGTCGTCGCAAAGGCGTTCATAGAGGGCGACCGTCCGGTCCCGTTCCGCGTATCCGGGCCACCCGGGCTCGCCCCGCGCCGCCACAGCCTCCAGGACCTCTCGGACCACGTCTTCCTCGCACACGGTCAGCACCTTGGAGTCCTCGATCACGACCCGGCCCGCCACGATCGTCGTCCGGACCGACTGGCCTCCCTCACAGTACACAAGGTTTCGGATCGGGTCGTTCGTGGGAACCCACGGGAGCGACTTCCGGTCGAGGAGGAGCAAGTCGGCGAGAGCGCCGGGCCTCAGCGTCCCCAGCTCGTTCGGCAGGAGCATGGCCGCGGCGCCGCCCGAGGTCGCCATGGCGATCGCCTCGGCGGCGTTGACGTGTTTTCGATGATCGGGCTCGCCGGGATTGTGGAGATAGGCCGCCATCCGGAGGGCCTCAAAGAGGACCTGGTGGTCGTTGCTGGCCGCCCCGTCGGTGCCGATGGCCACGGGAATCCCCCGGTCGAGCATCTTCCGAACCGGCATCCACCCGCTCCCCAGCTTGCAGTTGGCGGCGGGGTTGTGAACGGGGATCGCGCCGGCGGCGGCGATGTGGTCGAGGTCCCCGTCGTCCAGCCAGACGCTGTGGGGCATGGACACGTCCGGGCCCAGCAGGCCCGCCTCCTTCAGAAACAAGACGCCGCTCTTGCCGAATCGCCGCCGGTTGGCCCGGTCCTGGATGAAGGTCTCGTTGACGTGGAGGTGAACCCCGGATTCGTAGGACCGGGACAGCTCCCAACAATCCTCCAGCAGACGTTCGCTGGCCCACTGGATACCCGCGGGCCCGGTCAGGCACCGCAGCCGCCCCCCTTCCGCCCGGTCCCACTTGGCGAAGAAATCCTTCAGGTGACTGAGGGTTTCCTCCCAGGGGGGCAGCCTTTCAAAGCGCTTGGCGAAGAAGGTCTTCGCGATGGGGTGTCCTCGCTCCCCGCCGTATCGGTCCACGTAGTCCGTGTCGCTGACCAGGGGCGCCACGTGCGCGCGGATCCCGGCGTCGCGATAGGCCTCCATCGCGGCGTCCAGCCGGTCCGGCGTGACGGCGGGAGACATCCAACAGTGGTCGATGACGCTCGTGCTGCCGGTCTTGAGCATCTCGACGGCGCCGATCAGGCAGCAAAGATAGACATCCCGAGGTGAGTACGTCCCCGCCGTCCCGAAGATGAACGGGAGCCACATCTCCAGGGGCTGGCGGTCGTTGATCCCCTTCAGGTAGTTCTCGGCGGAATGTGTGTGCGCGTTGATCAGACCCGGAATCGCCAGGCGGTCC
>JACPRG010000040.1 GCA_016190025.1 Candidatus Tectimicrobiota bacterium | reverse complement strand
TAGACGAGTCGGTAGCGGTCATCGGGGATCAGGTCCGGGAAATCCACTGAGAGGAGAAGGTATCTCACGTTGAACAGGTCGAGGAGCGGGCTTCGGAGGCTTCGGGGGGTCAGCTCCACATAGTTGTAGAAATAAACCGGACGCTTCGCCCAGGGCGGGGTCGCCATGGCACTGAATAGCTCATGGTGACGGCGCGGGAGAACGGTCTCGTATCCGGTGATGGTCTGGATCTCGAAGGGCAGGAGCAGGCTGGCCAGCAGGATCCGGGAGTGGTGCGCCAGGTGCGGCCCCTCGGTCATGTGATCCACGCGGAAGAGCCCCGGCCGGCTTTTCAAGAACCGGATGCTGGGCATCTCCGGATAGAACTCTTCGCGGGGGGCGGGGGAGAAGACCAGGCGCGCGCCGATCATCAGCTCCGAGAACAGGACCGCCAGGATGATCCCGCCCAGGACCCTCTGAGGAATCCAGGACCTGGCGCGGAGAAGAAGCGCGGCGGCCAAAAGGACCGCCGCCCCCAGGCTCGGCCAGAAAAAAAAGTACGCGTTCACCTTCGTGAGCGCCGGCGCCCACGGGGTTCGGACAAGGATCATCCAGGCCAGAAGGCCGGCCGCCATCGCGGCGCCCCATCTCATCCAGCGGGCCCAGAGCCCCCGCCGAAGGTCTTCCCGAAGCTCCCGGACCCCGAAGGCGCAGAGCAGGGGCACGCCGGCCACGTAGAAGATCGAGACCCGGTCCACCGTGGAGACGACGCTTTGGAGCAGATAGGCGACCCTGCTCAGGGCCGGCACTTGGATCAGCCCCAGGAGCAAGGCCTCGGAGAGCGCGGCGAACGGGATGCTCAGGAGGGCCGACCAGAAGAAAAAAGCCCCCCGCCCCGACGCCACCCGACGCAGGCGGGGCAGGACCAGAAAGAGGGCCGCGACCCCCAGAAAAAAAGAGTTTCGCACGTCCCCCCGGTAAATGACCGTCTCGCGAACCGGGCCCAGGAGGTTGAGAAAGGTGTAGACCACGAGCCTGAGGATTTCATACGGCTGCGCCCCTGAGAGAACCCACTCGGGCGTGGGCCGCGGCATGGAGCGGTCGGAGAGAAGGATGTGCTGGGCGAACGGGATCAGCCGGACGGCCGAAACCCCCAGAAACACCCCGAAGGAGAGCAGCGCAAGCCACAGCGCCCGCGGCGGGGAGCCCGGCCACTCTCCCCGCCGCCACTGCCCGAGCAACCGGACGGCCAGGTACATCAGGAGAAACAGGAAAATCAGGGGGACGTGGGTCTCGCTCCCCCCGAGAAAAATGGCGGACAACACCATTCCATAGAGGACGAAATACCGAACCCTCCCGCTGACGGCGGCCAGGTCGGCGAAAAGGATGCCCAGGGGAATCCACATGGCGTCGCCGATGTTGGGGGCCCAGTACGTCTTGCTGACGATGTGGCCCGAGAAGGCGTAGGCGACGGCCGCCACCGAGGCGGCCAGGCGGTCCCGGGTCCACCGGTGCGCGAGCACATACATGAAGGCCCCCGCCAGGAAGATCTGAAGGGTGATCTGGAGATTCATCCCGCCGGGGAGGTCCGCGAAAAAGTAGATGAAGTTGGTCAGGTCCAGGACCTGCTTGTGGCCCGTGGCGAAGAAAGGCTCCCCCGCCAGCAGGTAGGGGTTCCACAAGGGAAACGAGAGGGACTCAAAAAGGGTTTTGACCAGATGGAACTGAAAGGGGATGCCTTCCCGAGGCCCCCAAACGAGCCGGATGTCGAAGAGGGTGTAGCGGCTGTCCATCCGCCAGGGGAAATAAAAATAGATCCCGGGCGAATCGAACCAGACGCGGCCCAGGAGCCAGACGTCGTAAAAGAAAACGAAGACGAAAACCCCGAGCAGCAGAAGAGAAGCCGCGTGCCTTCGAATCAAGACCACCTCTCGTCCGGACTCCTTGCCCCGCGGCGCGAGGGGGGGGCCGGCAGGCGTTCCCCGGACGGGCCGCTCAATCCCCGATGTAGCCGAGCCGTCTCAGCCGCTCGAGCGTCTCGGGGTCATAGAGGACCTTGCTTCCCTTCGGCAACCGCCCCCGCCGGAGGACCTCTTCTCTCTTCCGCTTGAGGAGATCCCCGTAGCGGACGCTCTCCGGGTCCCCCGGGCGGAACAGGTTTCTTCTTTCCTTGGGGTCCGCGCGAAGGTCGAACAGCATGCCCTTCTGGAACGGAAAAGGCGGGTCCGCCGAAAGCGTCGCGCCGAACCGCGCGATGTATTTCTTGCCCTCCGAAATGACGAACTGAAAGGCCCGCTTCTCATGCCCCGTCGCCTCGCCG
Source organism: Candidatus Tectimicrobiota bacterium (assembly GCA_016190025.1). The sequence continues at coordinate 9,572 of JACPRG010000040.1, read as the reverse complement.
TAAAAGACCCGGGGCGCCCTCTCCCCCCGAATCACCGGGAGCAGAGAGTCCCCCTGGATCCCCCCGGCCTGCGGCAATCCCAACACATCCAGGACCGTCGGCATCACGTCCGCGAGGCCCGCCAGATCCTTGTTCCGAACCCCCGCCGGAATCTTTCCCGGAAGCCGCACCACCAGAGGGACGCGGATCTCCTCTTCAAAAACGGTGTATCCGTGATCCCAGCTCTCGTGGTCCCAGAAACCCTCCCCGTGGTCGGCCGTCAGGATGAAGAGCGAGGTGTCATACAGGCCCCGGCCCTTCAGGTACCGGACCAGCTCCCCCAGCCAGTCGTCGAAGAACCGGATCTCCCCGTCGTACTGGGCCACGAGGCTCCGGAGGGCGTCCGGCGGGAGAGGGACTCTTTCATTGGGCATATTGGGCGACATCTCACGGGGAGAGCCGCGGAAGCCGGGGTCGAACATCCGCTTGTACGCCCCCGGAGGGCGGTACGGCTGGTGGGGGTCCATGTAATGAAGGTACAAAAAGAGCTTGTTCCGCCGGGCGTCATAGCCCTGAGAAAACAGGTGGTCCAGATAGGCCCGCGTGTGGCGGAAGACCCAGTCGGCCTTGCCGAGGCGGATGTCCGCGACGTCCGGCCGCGGCAACCGGAGAGGCCCCGGCCGCGCCACGCCGCTCTCGTTCAACAACCCCTCCAGTCTCCGGCTCATCCAATCCAAAAAACGGTCGAGCCTCCCCGACTTCCCGTAGGCCAGGCGCCAAACATAGAGCTGCTGCGGGGGCTGATAGTTGCGGTAATGGACATCCTTCCACAGGCCGCCCAACTCGAGGGCGTAGTCGAACCCCTGGGTGTAGTTCTGCGTTCGCCCGACGAGGGGATTCGAGGAAAAGAACGCCGTGGTGAATCCCCTCTTTTGGAGGACCTCCGCGAGGGTCTCGGCCTCGTCGGGAAACCGGTCGAACTCGGTGTGCATCCCGGTCACGCTCTCGTGCAGGGACGTGAACAGCGTGGCCACCGAAGGGACGGTCCAGTTGGCGTGGGACCGGAATTCCTCGAAGATCATCCCTTCCCGCGCCATCTCTTCCAGCGTGGGGGACGTCGGCCGGGAGTAGCCATAGGCGGAGAGATGGTCGGCCCGCACCGTGTCCACGAGGACCAGAATGACGTTGGGCGCGCGGCTCAAGCCGGCGTCCACCTGACGCCACGTCTGGCCCCGGTAATGGGCGGGGACCTCGGGGAAAGATGCGACCCCCAGCGCCCCGCCCAGCAGGAGGGCTCCGCCCAGCCCGGCCGCCCAAGGCCCCAGGCCCGCCCCCGCCCGGCCGGCGAGCCGCCAAGCGCCCAGGAAGACCAAGGCCGCCACGGCCAGAAAGGCCGCATTGGAGAGAAGCCGCCCGGCCGTCGAGGCGTTTGAAACCAGGTAGGGACTGAGGTATCCCGAAAACACGACCCGGATGGCGAGAACCCCGTACAGGCCGGCGAGCAGCCGGCCGGATCGGGACCGGAGCCGAGGGAGGGCTCGCGAAACGGCGTCGGCCGCCAGGCCGACTCCGGCGAACAGGGCGCCGTTCAGGAGCGAGGACACCAGGAGCAAATGAAGGACGCTCCAGGCGGTGAACAAGGGCCCGTTGAAGACCCCGCGGGAGATGAAGGCGACGAGCAGATAGGTCTCGACGACGCCCAGCCCCGCGCCCGTCACGGCGCCCGCGACAATCCTCCCCACCCAGCGGCGCAAGAAGTTCCTCCCCTTCAAGACCGGGCCGGGTTTTCCGTGCCGTACGGATGCCGCCCGGAGCGGCCGGAATGGCCCAGGACCTCAAGATAGATTTTTTCCATGGCCCGCACCATTCGGTCTTCGGTGAACCGCTCCTGGACCCGGCGGTATCCCGCCTCTCCCATCCTGCGGCGGAGCGCGGGGTTCTCCAGCAACTCGGCCATCCGCCCGGCGAAGGCCGCCGCGTCGCTGACGGGCAGCACGTAGCCCGTCTCCCCGTCCACCACCAGCTCTTTCACGCCCCCCGCATCGGTGGCCACCACGGCGAGGCGGCCCGCCATGGCCTCCATCACGGAGCGCGGCAGGCCCTCCCAGAGGGAAGACAGGACGAACAGGTCCGAGGCGGCCAGGACCACCGGGATGTCCTCCCGCCCTCCGAGGAACCGGACGTGCTCGGTGAGGGAGAGGTCCCGGACTTGCCGCCGAAGCCGCCCCTCCTCCAGTCCCGCGCCGACCAGCAGGAGGAGGAAGCCGACCTGCCGGTCCACGAGAAGGCGGCAGGCCCGCAAGAGGAAGGAGTGGTTCTTGACGGGCCGCAGATTGCCCACACAGGTAACGACGGGCGGCGGGACGCGGCCGATCCCCACCTGGCGTCGGGCCTCCTCCCGGGGCGGCGCCCGGTCGAAGGGGTCCGTGGACAATCCCGTCCGGGCGAGCCGCAGCTTCCCCGCGGGGAACCCCGCCTCCACGAGGTGATCGATGACCGCCTGGGAATTGGAAACGTAGCAAACGGCCCAGGGGAACGACAACCGGTCCAGCCAAAGGCGCGTCCGGCTGATCGTCCGCTCGTTGGTGAGCCCTCGGATCACGCCCACCACGCTCCTCTGTCCCGCCAGCTTGCAGGCCAGCCGCCCGAGCACGTTGACCGCCACGCCGTACAGCGTGACGACATCGTAGCGGCCGCCCCGGACAAGACGCGCGAGCTTTTGGACCGCACGGGGGGTCCACTCCCGCTGAACGTTCAGATGGGTGACGGCGAGGCCCGCCTGACGCCAGCGGGCGCTCATCGGGCCTTCCCCCCGCAGCACGGCGACCTCGCTCCAGAAGCGGTCCGGATCCATCCCCCGGGCGAGGACGAGGACCGAGGATTCCGTGCCGCCCAGGCCGGCCGACGTCAGCAAATGGAGGATTCGCAACGGCACGGGCTCTCACCGCCATCCGGAAACGGCCGCCGCGTCCCGCGGAGGCCGAACCCGGCATTCTCGGACACAACACCCCACAAAGCAAGGGCGCGCGGCGAACAGCCTCGTCCTTCCCCCGGAACCCGGCCCCTTGGCCAAAGACCGCGACCGTCGCCCTCCCGCGTCACTCGTCCACCGCGATTTGCCGGGTCAGGCGAGAGAAGGCGTCCGCGTCGGTCCCGCCGGGAAGGATTCGGACGATGACCCCCGAGAGGGCGTAATCCTTCGTCGAAAAAAGAAGCCGCCCGCCGAGGCGGAGAGGTCTTTTCCGCCCCGTGAACCGGACGCCCGTGTTCGCTTCCCCTATCTCCCCCCCGAGAAGCACGAAGAACCAGCCCGGCTTTTTCTCTGCGGGCAGGATGCCCAGAACCCTGAGCGGAAACGCCGCGGCCGGATCGCCGGCCTCCACGTCCCCGATGGAAACGGCGTCGCGGAGATAGCCAGGAAGCCTCGCATAGAGGATCAGCGCGGCTTTCTCCCTCTTCACCACCTCGGTCGGAAACCACTTGACCTCGCTGTAAACGGGGGGCCGGACGAGCTCCCGGTAACGGACGACGTACACCCAAGACGTATAAGCGATGAGGCCGATCCCGAGGGCGGCCGCCAGAATCGCCGCCAAACGAATCACCCCGATTCGGCCGAACAGACGGCCGTCCCGATCCAAGATCTCCACAGTCCGCTCCGGAAACACCCGCCTCCGCGCCCTTTCCCGCAACGCCCGGCAACTCCCCGCCGAGAAGCGCTCCTTCCCGACCTCAAATTGGCCCGACCTCAAACCGGCCGCCGAGAATCGCCCTCTTTTATCTCTTCGCCCAAGACGAGTCCAGATCGCCCCCGGATCCCGCGGGAGAAAAAGCAAAAATATTGAAACCTCGCAGGGGCCTTCGGGTCTAAAATCTGGAATGTCCGGATTCTCTCGGGACGGGCTGTCGGCCCAGGGAACCCGGCCCGGAAAGCGGACCCCGGAAACGGCGGAGCCCCCGGACCTCAAGGGGGGCTCGCGCGAGACGGAGGAACACCTGTTGAGGACGGCAACCCCCTGGCGGGTCTTCATCCTGGGATCGCTGGTCGCGGCCATCGCGACGGGCTTCATCTTCCTGCCGGTCAGGGAGTCTCTGCGCCTGTTTCTGGAATGGGTGGAGACCCTCGGGTTCTGGGGGCCGGTCCTCCTCGCGGCGGCCTACACCCCCGCCTGCATCTTTTACATTCCCGGCTGGATCCTCACCACGGGGTCGGGTTTCGCCTTCGGCGTCCCGCTGGGGACCGCGGCGGTCTCCGTCGGAAGCGTCATCGGGGCCTCGGCCGCCTTTCTCTTGGGAAGAACCCTCGCGCGGGACTGGGTGGAAAAGCGGGTGCTCTCGAATCCGACCTTTCGGGCCATCGACCGCGCCGTCGAAGAAAACGGGTTCAAAATCGTCCTGCTGACCCGTCTCTCCCCCGTCTTTCCCTTCAACCTGCTCAACTACGCCTTCGGGATCACGAAGGTCCGCTTCCGGGACTACGTCCTGGCGTCCTGGATCGGGATGTTGCCGGGCACGGTCATGTACGTGTACCTGGGGTCCGCGGCGAAGAGCCTGACGGACCTCGCGGCCGGCGGCATCGCCGGGGGCATGGAGCGGCAGGCCCTCTTCGGAATCGGGTTGGCGGCCACCCTCGTCCTCACCGTCCTGATCACGCGGATGGCCCGGAAAGCCATGAAAGACGCCCTCGCCCTGCGGGCGACGGAAAGCGCGCGGACCGAGTGAGCCGATGCCCCCGGCGCTTCCCGCCTCTCCGAAGGACTCCGCGGGGAGCTCCATCTCACGGGGAAAGCCCATGAAGGAACAGGTCCTCATCCTGCCCGACGACGCGCACAACCGGGAACTCATCGCCAACGTCCATCCCCCGGATTGGGCGAATCCGGCCCCGGCGCCCCGCTACAACCTGGTGGTCATCGGAGCCGGGACGGCGGGCCTCGTCACCGCGGCGGGCGCCGCCGGCATCGGCGCCCGGGTGGCCCTCATCGAACGGCACCTCATGGGCGGGGACTGCCTCAACGTGGGCTGCGTCCCCTCCAAGGCCCTGATCCGGGCCGCCCGCGCTTCCGCCGACGTGCGCGACGCGGCGGCCTTCGGCGTGAGCGTCCCCCCCGGCGCGGCCGTCGACTTCCCGGCCGTCATGGAGCGGATGAGGCGGCTGCGCGCGCGGATCAGCCCCAACGATTCGGCCGCGCGCTACCGGGGCCTGGGCGTGGACGTCTTCCTGGGCGAGGCCCGGTTCACCGGCCGCGACACCGTGGAGGCCGCCGGAAAAAGGCTCCGCTTCCGCAAGGCGGTTATCGCCACGGGCGCCCGGGCCGCCGCGCCTCCGATCCCCGGCCTCGCCAAAGCGGGCTATCTCACCAACGAGACCGTCTTCTGGCTGACCCGACTCCCCCCCAGGCTCGCCGTCATCGGCGCCGGTCCCATCGGCTGCGAGCTTTCCCAGGCCTTCGCGCGCTTCGGCGCCGAGGTCTTCCTCCTCGAAATGGCCGACCACATCTTGACCCGCGAGGACCCGGACGCCGCGGAGCGCGTGGAGAAGTCGCTGCTTCGAGACGGCGTGAAGCTCACCTGCGCCAGCAAGATCCTCGAGGTCCGCAAGAAGGGCGAAGAGAAAATCATCCGGTTCGAGTGCAAGGGAGAGCCGCGGGAACTGGGGGTGGACGAGATCCTCGTGGGGGCGGGGCGCGCGCCCAACGTCCAGGGGCTCGGCCTGGAGTCGGCCGGCGTCGCCTACGACGAGCGGACCGGCGTCCGGGTGGACGACCGGCTCCAGACCACCAACCCCCGCGTTTACGCGGCCGGGGACATCTGCTCCCCCTACAAGTTCACCCACACGGCGGACGCCCTGGCGCGGATCGCCATCCAGAACGCCCTGTTTCTCGGACGGGCGAAGGCGAGCGCGCTGACCATCCCGTGGTGCACCTACACCGACCCGGAGATCGCCCACGTGGGCCTGTCGGAACAGGAGGCCCAAAAGGGAGGGATCCCGGTCCGGGCCTTCATCCTGGAGTTCTCGGACGTGGACCGGGCCGTCCTGGACGGCGAAGGGGAAGGTCTTCTGAAAATTCTCGTCCGCAAGGGCACGGACAAGATCCTCGGCGCCACGCTGGTCGCGAGGCACGCGGGGGAAATGATCTCCGAAATCACCCTGGCCATGACATCCGGCGTCGGACTCGCGAAACTCGCCAAGACGATCCACCCCTACCCCACACAGGCGGAGGTCTTCCGCAAGGCGGGCGACGCCTACAACAAGACCCGGCTGACGCCCTTCGTCAAAGCCCTCTTTCGGAAATGGCTCGCCTGGAGCCGCTGAGCCTCCCGGGGCCTACCTGTCGGCGTACTTGTCGACGATGTGCTTTCGGATGAGGTCGAGCTGATCCATCTCATCGGTGATGGGGTTCAGGATGAGGTACTGCGTCCCCAGCTTCACGTACTGGTCGATCCGCCTGTGCATGTCGTCGAGGGTCCCGAACAGATAGGAGGCCATCAGGTCGTCCAGATGCCGGTGCGTGCCCATCATGACCTCGAAGTGTTCTTTCTGAACGGCGAGGCACTTGTCACGGCTGGCGTCCTCGACGATGTGGAGGAACTGGGTGGCCGCGTACTTCAGGGTGTCCGGATCCCGCCCGTTGTCCTTCAAGAACCGCCTCACGATGCGGTAATCCTCCTGAATGCCTTCCACCCCGCTCCCGCTCGACCGGACGATCCAGGCGTCCGCGGCCAGGATCCGCCTGAGGACGGAGGGCTGGATCACGGTGGATTCCGGCGTGCCGGGCGCATGGGTGACGCCCCCGCCGGCCACCCACACCTCGGGCATCCTGGGCGGCAGGGGATCGAAGTCCACGTCCTCGAAGGTGTAGAACCTGCCCCGGTAGCTGACGCGGCCCTCGGTGAGCAGCCTCCGGGTGGCCTCCAAGACTTCCTCGGTCCTCCGGCCGCGCTCGGAGAGCCGCACACCCATGACCTCATACTCCGTGGGGTCCCATCCGGCCCCCACGCCGTAGACGTACCGGCCGCCGGAGAGGAAGTCGAGCGTCGCCACCTCCTTCGCCAGGAGAACCGGGTGGCGGTAGGGCAGGACGAGGATGGCCGTCCCGATCTTGATGGTCTTCGTGCAGCCGGCCACGAAGGCTAGGCTCGTCAGGGGGTCCAGCCAGGAGACGGCGTAGATGAGAGGGGTCTTCAGATAATGGTCGATGACCCAGCAGGCGTCGAAGCCCAGCTCCTCGCACTTTCGGACATAGTCGCGGAGCCGCGCGGACCGCTCGTACGTCAGGCCAGGCCAGGCGATGGAAGGGATCCGGATCCCGAACTGCATTTGGATTGCCCCCGCCGGAATGAATCCCCGTCAACCGGGGGGCCAGCGGAAGCTCCGGCCGCCCAGGAGATGGAGGTGCAGGTGGAAGACGCTCTGTCCGGCCCCGGCGTTGCAGTTGAACACCAGCCGGAATCCCGCCGTGAGGTCCCGGTCGCGCGCGATCTCGGCGGCCCGGAGGTGGAGATATCCGACGAGCCCGGCGTCCTCGGGCGTAAGGTCCAGAAGCGTCGGGATGTGCTTTTTGGGGATCACCAGGACGTGCGTCGGCGCCTGCGGGTTGATGTCCTCGATGGCGACGCACTGCTCGTCCTCATAGACCTTTTTCGCGGGGATCGACCCTTTGATAATCTTGCAGAACAAACAGTCCTCGGCCACGATCCGGAACCCCTCCCCCCGGTGAATTGCGCGCCTTTGCGCGAGCGCGTCCACGCACCATAACAGAGCCCGCCGGTCCGGTAAAGGCGTCTTCCACGAATAGCAAGCAGCGGGGGCGGGCCGTTTCCCTCCGCGCATCCCGCGGAAGAGGTCTACTTCCCGGCGAAGTACCCACTCGTCCCCAGGGATTCGATGGCCTCCACGTACCTTCGGAGAGCCAGGATGTAGGCCGCGGCCCGGTTGTCCAGGTCTTTCTCTTCGGCGATGGCCTCCACCTTGTGATACTCCCCGACCATTCGCTCGCGAAGCTTCTGGTGAACCTCATCGAGGCCCCAGTAATACCCGGTCCGGTTCTGGACCCACTCGAAGTAGCTGACCGTCACGCCGCCCGCGTTCGCCAGGATGTCGGGGAAGACCGTCACGCCGCGGGACTTGAGGATCGGGTCGGCCTCGGAGGTGACCGGCCCGTTGGCGAGCTCCAGGATGTAGCGCGCCCGGACCCGCTCGGCGTTCTCGGGCGTGATGACGTTCTCCAGCGCCGCCGGCACCAGGATGTCTACGTCCAGCTCCAGCAGCTCCTCGTTGGTGATCTCCCTGCAATCCACCTCCACCAGCCGGCCGCCCTCTTTCCGGACCGCCCCCACGACGCCCTCCGCATCCTTATGGGCCTGCACGGCCTCCGGGTCGAACCCGCCCTCCCGGTAGATCGCCCTGCGGGAGTCGCTCACGGCCACGATGCGGAACCCTTCCCCACGGAGGAGCCGCGCGATGTGGTATCCGGCGTTGCCGTAGCCCTGGACGGCGACGGTCATCTTTTCGGGCTTCAGGCCCCGGCGGCCCACCAAATCCTGGACGATGTAATAGGCGCCCCGGGCGGTGGCGTCATCCCGGCCCAGGCTCCCCCCCATGGCCACGGGCTTTCCCGTGATGACGCTGGGGGTGTTGTGCCCCTTCATCCGGCTGTACTCTTTCGCCATCCAGGCCATGATGGTGGGGTTGGTGTAGACGTCGGGCGCGGGGATATCGATCTCCGGGCCGATGAATTCGGCGATGGCGCGCATATACCCCCGCGCCAGGCGCTCCAGCTCCATCGGGGAGAGGGATTTCGGGTCGACGGCCACACCCCCCTTTCCGCCCCCGAAGGGCAGGCTCAGGACGGCGCACTTGAACGTCATCCAGAAAGCCAAAGAGGTGACTTCGTCCAGGTTGACGTTGGGGTGGAAGCGGATTCCCCCCTTGGCCGGCCCCCGCAGGGTGCTGTGCCGCACGCGGTATCCATGAAAGACCTTCAGGGAGCCGTCGTCCATCCTCACCCGGACGGACACGATGAGGGAAGCCTCGGGATTCTGCAGGATCTGCGGGACCTCGGGAGGATACTCCACGTGGGTCAAGGCGGCGTTCAGCCGCTGAATCGCGCTGCCGAAGATGCCTCCTTGGCTCACCGGCCTGGCCTCGACGACTGGACCCGTTGAGCTCATCGATGTCACCTCTCCACAAAGAGAAAAGTCAGAGCGGCCCCCTTCGAGCCACACAACAAAAGGGCCTGTAAACCCCCGGGCTCCTCCAGAACCACGTCCAATCCGTTCCGGAGACCCGCCTGGGTTGTATTATCAGACAAGAAAGCGCCCCTCTTCAATGACTCAGATCATTTTTGGGGCTTTTGCGGCCGCCCCGTCGGTGCCGGGCGGAAACGGATTGCGCGGGCGCCGCCCCTCGCGTATCATGGGGGTCTGTGCCGGGCGCTGTCCGCCGCCCGGAATTCCTCCGAAGGCGATTCGACGAGCGGGAGAGAGAGCTTTGAAGGAGAGATGCGCCGATCTGGTCATCCGGGGTCTGAAGGAGGCGGGGGTGAGCGTCGTCTGCGCCCTGCCGGAGTCCCACCTCAAACCGGTCTACGTCAAGG
>JACPRG010000036.1 GCA_016190025.1 Candidatus Tectimicrobiota bacterium | reverse complement strand
GTGCGGACCGAGCCTCTGATCCTCCCGCTTCCGGCCTTCGCGACCTCCCCGAACAAGGGGGATGAATTCGGTCTCCTTCCCGTCGTCTTGTTCTTCGACGAGCAGGGGAAGGTGGAGAGCATCCTGGCCCCCTCGGCCATCTACAACACGGGAACCGGGCTGAAGGGGGCCTTCCGCTGGCTCGGGTACCTCCCCAACGAAGCGAAATACCGCCTCATCGCCATCCAGTCCCTGGACGTGGATTCGGATTTTCTCGCCGACTTTGAGGCCCCCCGGTTGGGAGAGGGAGGGATGTGGGCCGCCTCGGTGGGGGTCCGCTTCGAGCGCGACCCGACGGAGGTCTTCTTCGGCTTCGGGCCGGACAGCCGGAGCGAAGACAAGGCGGGCTTCACCCGGCGGGACCTCAAGGGCTTTTTGAGCCTCGGGCTGAACTTCCTGGAGCGCTTCCGGATCAGCTACAACGAGAGGCTCCGGCACGCGCTCCTCGAGGGGGGAGGCCGCGTGCTCGAAAACTTCATCGGCGACGGCTTCCCCGACGCGCCGGGGGTGAAGACCTGGACCACCATCTCGGCCAGGGGGCTCAACCTGACGTATGACACCCGGGACTCGGGGACCACCCCGACGCAGGGGGTCTTCGGCCTCGTGGGCTTTGAGTTGTCCCAGACCGCCTGGGGGAGCGAGACCTCTTTCACCCGGACGTTCGGGGAGGTGAAGGCGTACTTCCCCTGGCCCAGCACGCAGTGGATCAGCGCGGTGCGCCTCGCCGGCAGCTTCGTGGACAACGACAACCTCCCCCACTACGAGCAGAGCATTTTGGGCGGCAGCGACTTCCGGGGGTTCCCCAGCGACCGGTTCGTGGACCGCGGGGTGTTCAAGGTCAATCTGGAGGAACGGGTGCGGGTGCTTCGGGTGGAGCTCCTCCGGGTCCCGTTCGACGTGGAGACCGCGCCTTTCGTGGAAGTCGGGCAGGTGTTCCACTCCGCCGGGGACATCCAGTTCAGACAGATCCGGGTCTCTTACGGCGTGGGCTTCCGCGCCGTGGTCCGGCCCAACGTGGTGGGCAAGATCGATGTCGGCGCGGCCGACGAAGGGATGAACATCCGCGTGGGCATTGATTATCCCTTTTGAGATCGCGCCGCCGGCGGCGGGGACCCTTCTCCTCGGATGAGACGCAAACGCCGTGTCCTCTCTTGAGCGCCGCGCAGCCGTTGTCCTCGCGTTCCTCCTCGTTTTTCTCTACCTCACCCGGCTCGGCCAGCCGGGCCTTTTGGCCCCGGGGGAGGGACGCTACGCCGAGGCCGCCCGGGCCATGGCGTTGACAGGCGACTGGGTCACGCCCCGCGTCAACGGCCAGGTGCATCTGGAAAAACCCCCCCTCCTGTATTGGATGGCGGCCGCATCCTTCACGGTTTTCGGGGTCGGCGAGGCTGGCGCCCGGCTCGTGCCCGCGCTCTCGAGCCTCTTGGCCGGGTTCGTCCTCTTCCTCCTCGGCAGGCGCATCTACGGCGAGGCGGGCGGCTGGCTGGCCGCCTTCATCCTTTTGACGGGGATGACCTGGTCCGTCTATGGACGGTTCCTCACCACGGACATTCCGGCCATCGCCTTCCAGACCGTCGCCCTCTGGGCCTTTTGGAGGGCGCGGGAGACGGGGGCCCGCAGGTATCTCTTCGTCTTGTCCGCCGCCCTGGCGGCCTGCGTGTTGACCCGCGGGCTGGTCGGCCTGGTCTTTCCGGGCGTCACCATCGCCGCCTTTTCGCTCATCCGGCGCGAGTGGAGACCGCGCGACCTGGTGGGGTGGGTCTTCGCGGCCGTTCTGTTCGGCGCGTTGGCCGTCCCCTGGCACCTGGCGGTGGAGATGAGGAATCCCGGCTTTCTTCAGCACTATTTCTTTGAGAATCACCTCGCCCGTTTCCTGGGCGACTACCCCCCCCGGGGGACGAGCTACTTCTCGCTGGGCGGGTTCTGGCTGGTCTCCTTCGCGGGGCTTTTTCCCTGGTCCCTCTTTGTGCCCGCCGCCGCCTTCGAGGCCTGGAGGTGCGCCCGCCGGAGAGGTCTTTCCGAAGGGGACTTGTTCGCGCTGCTCTGGACCGGCTCGGTCTTTCTTTTCGTGTCGGCCTCGGAGGCCCGGATGGAGCGGTATTTTCTCCCGGCCGCTCCGGGCTTCGCCCTGTGGTTGGCCGGCCGGCTTTCCTCCCCTGGAGAGGAGGCGGGCCGGGCCTCTTGGGCGCTCCCCGCCGGCGCCGCGGGGATCGTGGTGTTCGGCCTGGCCCTGGCGTGGGTCCCCCTTTGGCCGCGGGCCCCTGACCTCATCCCCCAGGGAAAGGGTATTCTCTCTCTGCTTCCCTGGATAGGCTCTTTCTTCGCGGTCGGGGGGATTTTCACCCTGGGGTCGCTCCTGCGCGGCCGGCGCCGGAGCGCCGCCCTCGGCCTGGCGGGCGGGATGGTGTTGGGCATTCTGGGCGCGCAGCAGGCGGTGGCGCGTCTGGACCCCTTCCTGTCCATGCGGCAGGTGTCCGAGACCCTCGCGGTCAGGGACGGCCTCAAGGAGCGGGTCATCCTGGACGGATACTATGAGATTCACGAGGGGCTGGAGTCCTACGCGGGGCGGAGCCTGTATGAAGGGCTCGAGTTCTATTCGGGCCGGAAGACCGCCATCATGCGCACGGGCCTCGGAGAGAACGAGAGGCGGGTCCGGTGGGACGCGGCCTACCATCCCCCCATCACGCCGTCCGAGTTCGAGAGGCTGTGGGCCGAGGGCGGGCCGACGCTCTTCATCACCCGGTGGGGCGTGACCGCCCGCCAACTGTTCTTCCACTACCCGGAGCGGACCCGGGTCGTCGCGGTCTATGACGGCGCGTGGGTCCTGGCCAACCACGACGGGGATCCCTGAGGGTCCGCGGGAGCGGGTCCTTTTGGCCGAGTTCCCGGGATGGGTTATGATAGGGGCCTTCTCGGACCGCGAGGGAGGACTGCTGTGGTCGAAATCAGCCGGCTGCTCGAGCGCTTTCCCCAGAGCCGCGTCCTGGTCGTCGGAGACCTCATGGCCGACCGGTACATCTGGACGGAGGCGCTCCCGACCACGGCCTCCGGGCCGCCCATCCTCCAGGTCATCCGCGAGGACTACGCCCTCGGCGGCGCGGCGAACGTGGCGCACAACCTGAACGATCTCGGGGCCGAGGTCTTTCTGTGCGGGCTGGTCGGCTACGACGACGCCGCTCACTGGTTCCGGCGGGGCTGCAACGAGGCGGGGATCGAGACCAGCGGCATCTTTCCCGTCAACGACCGCCCCACGACACTCAAGGTCCGCGTGATGTCGGCGGACGGCTCCGCCCCGGTGTGCCGGATCGACTACGAGGTCACGGGTCCGCCCACCGAGGCCGAGATGGCCTCCATGCGGATGTACATCGAGAACTACCTGACCCTGGTGGACGCCATCGTCTTCTCGGACTACGACAAGGGGATCTTCCGAAACGCGCCCTTCGCCCGGGAGATCCTCGACAAGGCGCGGAAGAGGGGGAAATTTACGGTCGTGGAGTCCAAGACCCACCTGTTCCGGGAGTGCCGGGGCGCGCGGCTCGTGGTCCTGAGCGACGCCCAGATAGAGGCTTTTTCCGCGGAGGAAGCGGCCTCGGCCCCTCTGGACCCGGAGAGCGCCGGCCGGCGGACCCTGGACGCGCTCGGATGCGAGGCCCTCGCTGTTTTGCACCGCGATCGGGAGCTTCGGATGCACTCCCGGGAAGGAGGCGCCCACCGCTGCACCATCGTGTCCGTGGATGAGAGCAAGGTCCTGGACCCGACGGGCGTCAAAGACACGGTCACCGGCGCCCTGACGCTGGCCCTCGTCGCGGGGGCAGACATCCGGCAGGCGGCGCGTCTGGCCATCCGCGCGGCGGAAGCCGTCATCCAAAAGGTGGGAACCGCCACCGTCCGGCTCGAAGAACTGCAGCGCATTCCGTGAGGAGGTCTTCTCTCCCGAAGCGGGAGGACCGGGCTGCGGGCCGCGGGGATCGCGCGCCTTGGGGCGCTGGCGCGGCGCAAGCGCAATCCCGGGGGGAATTCCCCGGACCCGGCGCCCGGGGGTTCCGGGAGCCGAGGGGACGGCGCCCCCCACGCGAGGAAGGGGTGGTTCGGGAGACCCGGGGCGGCTGCGGTGGAAGACCCGCGAGCGGTGCGAGGGAAGGCGAATGGGCGGCCCGGACGCGAAAGACCTGAAAGAGACGGAGGAGAGGGCCATCGAGATGGCTCGGGGGGCGGGCGCTCTGCTGGCGGATCAGTTCGCCCGGGGCGTCCGGGCGGAGTTCAAAGATGAGCGGAAGAAGCGCGACCCCGTGACCGAGGCGGACCGGATGAGCCAGGAGTTCCTCCGGAAGCGGATCGAGACCCATTTCCCCGGCCACGCCATCCTGGGAGAGGAGAGGCTGGACCGGCAAGGGACGGAGCCCGAATGGGTCTGGGTCCTGGACCCGCTGGACGGGACCACCAACTTCATGCGCGGGCTCGATGTCTACGGGGTCTCGGTCGGGGTGCTGCACTACGGCCGGCCGGTGGCGGGGGCGATCTTTCTGGCCGGGGGGTCCGGGGGCCGGGTCTTCCACGCGCGGGCGGGAGGCGGCGCCCATCTGGAGGGGGAGCGGATCTCCGTCGCGCGGGAGGCGGTCCCGGCGCCGACTCACCTGGTCTGCCTTCCGGGCCACTACCGGTCTCTGTTCGAGATGCAGAGCCGGCTGAGAAAGCAGCCGGGCGAAGTGCGGGGGACCGGCTGCATCGTCCACGACATGGCCCGCACCGCCGACGGGACCTTTCATTACGCGGTGTTCGCCGGCCCCAGGATCTGGGACGTGGCGGCCGGCGTTTTGCTGGTCAAGGAGGCCGGCGGCGAGGCCCTGGTCCGAAGGGCCAAGGGGATGATGTGGCGGCCCCTCGAACGGTTCGCGCGGGATTACGTCTCGCCCCCGCGCTCTCTGGAGGAGCTGCGGGAGTGGAAGGCGGCCCTCATCGTCGGGAACAAAGCCATCGCCCGGTTCGTGGGCGACAACCTTCGCCGTTCCGTCCGGGGGCGCCTCCGCCCCCCTCACCTGAGCCACCTCAAATCCAAGCGGAAACCTCCCCGTTGAGCGGGCCCCGCGGGGCCCGGTGCCGCGCGGCGGGGTCCCGGCGCCGAGGGAGCGTCTCGCATGTCCGATGAGGCCGGACGCGGCCGGGTTTTCTATGGGTGGTACGTCGCCTTGGCCGGCTTCGTCACCCTGGCCTTCGGGGCGGGGATCTGGACGGGATTCGGGGTTTTCTTCCCGCCCCTGCTTGCCGAGTTCAGCGCGACCCGAGGAGGGCTCTCGCTGGTCGTCTCCGTCGGGATGCTCTCCTGGGCCCTCAGCCAGCTCTTCATCGGAACCCTCCTGAACCGGTTCGGGCCGAGGCGGATGATCGTTTCCGGCGTCGCCCTGATGGGGCTGGGCAGTCTTCTTTCCTCGATGGTGTCGTCGGCGGGCGGGCTGTTCGGCACCTATGGCCTCCTGGTGGCCGTGGGAAGCGCCCTCGCCACGATGAACAGCGTCTCAGTCCTCGTTTCCCGGTGGTTCGTCCGAAAGCGGGGGACCGCCCTCGGCCTGACCATCGCGGGCTTCAACGCCGGCCAGTTCCTTTTGATCCCGCTTTCCCAGGCGCTCATCGGGGCGTTCGGCTGGCGCTGGGCCTTCGTTCTTTGGGCGGGCCTGTTCTGGGTGTTTCTGGCGCCCGTGGCGTGGGCGGTCGTGCGCGACTCTCCGGCGCAGATGGGTCTGTTTCCGGACGGCGCCGCAACCCCCGGTCCGGGGGAGACCGAGCCCCTCGTCACCCGGATCGCGTGGATTCCCAGGGGACAGGCGCGCGACGCCCTGGGGACGCGCCCCTTCTGGCTGCTCTTCGCCAGCTATTTCGCCTGCGGGTTCACGGATTTCACGATCTACGTTCATCTCCCCATCTTCGCCGCTGGCATCGGACTGGGCGGGCAGGCGGCCGCGGGCGCCGTCGGGATGATCGGGGGGCTCAGCATCATCGGCGTTGTCAGCATGGGCGCCCTGGCCGACCGCATCGGCTTTCGCGTCCCCCTGGCCGTCATTTACGCGATGCGGTGCGCGGGGATGCTGCTCCTGGGTTTTGCGGGGAGTCCGGGGATGCTCTTCGCGGCCGTAGCGGTCTACGGGCTGTTTCACCTGGCTTCGACCCCCCTGACGCCCGGCATGGCGGCGCACCTCTATGGGACGGGCCCGCTGGCCACGCTCTACGGCTACCTCCTTTTCGGCCACTCCCTGGGGGCCCTGCTGGGGCCGTATGTGGCGGGGGCGGCGTTCGACTGGTGGGGCCGCTACGACCCGGCCTTCTTCCTCACCGCTTTCATATTGGCCGGGGCCTCCGTCTGCTGCGCCGTGCTGAAGACGAGGGGAGACCAGGGGTGCGGTTGACGCGGGGGCGCTTTTTCGAGGGGAAGGGAAGGGCCTCCCTGCGGAGTCGCGCCCGCCTGGACCGGCCCTTCCATGGAGTGAGGGCGAAGGCCCCGCTCTGGGACCTTCGCCCTCGTTGATTCGTGGAGGTTCGGCGAACGGAACGAGGCTTATTGCTTAGCCACCTGGGGCAGGAACCGGTTGGTGTAGAGCTCCTTCGTCGGGATGCGACTCTTGAGCGGGGTGAACTTGGTCATGACGTCGATCGTGTAGTCCATCTTTTTGTCGTCCATCCAGCCCAGGCCGCGCTTCTTCACCCCTTCGTCGATCAGGAGGTTGATGGCCTCGATGTAGTGCCCGTCCACCAGTTCCTTGCTCATGCCCGGCGCGTACTTGTAGAAGTTGTCCAGGCATTTCTGGGCGTAGATGAGGCAGTAGCCCCACGCCTCCATGTTGGCCTTCACGAACCTGCGGACCTTGTCGGGGCTCGACTGGATCAGGTCTTCGTGGACGATGAGCCCGTTGCTGTACACGTCGAAGCCGACCGTCGTGTAGAGCAGCTCCTTGACGGTCTTTCCGGCCTCCTTGCCCTTGGCGATGTGCGTGACGCCGCCCGTGGTGTAGTCCACGATGGCGTCCACCCGCCCGCTCAGCAGGCTGGGGAGCATGGCGCCGTAAGGCATGTCGACCCACTGGACCTCCTTCGGGTCGATCCCGCCCAGGCGGGCGAAAGCGGGGAAGACGATGCGCGCGGCGTTTCCGACCGGGCTCCCAATCTTGTAGCCCTTCAGGTTCTTGGCGATGTTCGCGGGCTTGGACGCCAGCGTGTAGGCCGCGTAGGGCGCCTTGGCGTGGATCATGCCCACTTCCACGACCTTCCCCCCTGTGACCCGTGCGGTGATGACCGCGCTCGTGTCGGCGAAGCCGAAGGGGGCGCTCTTGGCCGCGATGCGCTTGGCCGTATCTCCGCTGCCGAAGCCGCGCTCGATTTTGAGTTCCAACCCCTCCTTCTTGAAGAAGCCGAAGTCCTTGGCGGCGAAGAAGGGCGCGTGCTTGCCGTAGATGATCCAGTCTAAAAAGTAAATTTCCTCTGCGGCCGATGCGTGGCCCGCGAGGCCGAGGGTCATCCCGGCGGCGATCAGCCAGCTGCAGATGCGCTTTGTCATGGTGTTGCTCCCCTCCATCCAAGGCCGGTCTTTGGACGGTGCGCCCTTTTTTCGGGTGAAGGTCCAAGGATCCGGCGAAGAGTGCTCCCCCCGGGTCAAATTGTCCATTTTCTCCCCTTTCACCACCTCCTCTCTTTTCAGCGGAAGGTCGTTCGAGACGCCCGTTGTTTCCGGACCCGGCCGATCGAAGCCCGAGCCCGTGACCCACACCCGCCGGTGAGGGCCGCGCGCCGGCCGGAAATCAGAAGCCCTTCGAAGTTTCTTAAGGTTATACCACACACACGTCCCGCGGGAAGGGAAGAGCGACCGGAATTTCTCCGAAGACGCCCTCGGGACGGGGGACGGAGATCCGGCCGCGCCCGGCGAGGCCCCCTTTCCTTCGGCGCCGGCTCGGTTACACTAGGGGTTCCCGGCGCCTGCGCGGCCGGCCGGGTCTCACTTCGAAATTGTCCGAATTGGCTGAAAACCGGGAGGAGCGGGGATGAACCCCCTGGAGGCGACGGTCGGATGGATCGGCACGGGAATCATGGGCCGGCCCATGGCGCTCAATCTCATCAAGAAAGGGTTCCGCCTCAACGTCCACAACCGCACGCCGGAGAAGGCCCGGGCGGTGGTGGAGGCCGGGGGCGTCTGGAAGGCCTCCCCCCGGGAGGTGGCGGAGGTCTCGGACGTCATCGTCACCATCGTGACCGACACCCCGGACGTGGAGGCCGTCCTGTTCGGGGACCGGGGCTTGATCCACGGCGCCCGGGCGGGCCAGACCCTCATCGACATGAGCACCATCTCCCCCGGGGCCACCCGCGAGTTCGCCGCGCGCCTGGCCGGGCGGGGCGTGGACATGCTGGACGCCCCGGTTTCGGGGGGCGAGGTCGGCGCCGTCCGCGGGACGCTGACCATCATGGTGGGGGGCGAGCCCGAGGTCTTCGAGCGTTGCCGGCCGGTCCTGGAGGCCGTGGGGACGCGCATCACCCGCGTGGGGAAAACGGGTTCGGGCCAGGTCGTCAAGGCGTGCAACCAGGTCCTGTGCGCGGTGACCCAGATCGCCGTCAGCGAGGCCCTCTCCCTTTGCCACCGCGCGGGGATCGACCTGGACGTGATGCACCGCGTGGTGACGGGAGGGGCGGGGAATTCCTGGGCACTGGAGACCCTGGGCCGGAAGGTGATCGACGGAGACCTGAAGCCCGCCTTCATGGTCCGGCTGATCCAGAAGGACCTGAACATCGTGTCGGAATTGGCGGGCCGGCTGGGGCTCCCCCTTCCGGGGACCTCCCTGGCCGTTCAGCTGTTTCGGGCGGTGGAAGCGGAGGAAGGGGGCGGCGACCTGGGGACCCAGGCGATGATCCAGGCGTACGAGCGCCTGGGAAACTTCCGGCTCCCTCGCTGAGGGGCCGGGCGCCGGCCTCAGCCGTACGGGAAGATGAACGGGTACTCGGGGATGATCAGCTCCCGGGTCCTCTGGTCTTCCTTGGCCGTCGTCGCCACCAGCAGGACGCGGCACGGGGCGTTGGCGATGACCGCCTTGGCGGTTCCCCCCACCGCGGTGTCCAGGATGCCCCGCTTGCTGTGACTGCCCATGACGATGAGACGGGCCCCGATTTCTTTGGCCGTCTGGGGGATCAGGACGCGGGGCGACCCCTCCCGCACCAGGGACTCCACCCTCAGTCCTTTCTCGATGAGGGGTGCCACGAAGCGGGCCATCTTTTCCTCGGTGGTTTCGCCCTCGGGCATCAAGGCGAGCTGGACGTGAACGGTGAGGACGGTCAGGGGCGCGTTGTAGGTCTTAGCCAGATCGGCCGCAATCTCGCGAACCGCCATGGCCCGGGGCGTGATGTCCGCAAATCGCTGAAGCGCAACCGCTACAAGAATGCTGTTGCCCAATGCCCTCCTCCTCCCACCAGGGTCCTGTGCAGCGTGGCCGGGTTCCACATCTCTGGATATGATCCCACTAACCAGCTTACTGCAATTTTAACCCGTCCGCAATTTTAACCCGTCCGCGTGAATCAAGCGACCAATTTTTTCTCGGCCGGGAATCCGCCGGGATGATCCCGAAGCTGAGCCGGTCGTTGAAGAGAATCCCCTCGAAGTGGCTGCGGGTCTTCGCCAGGAGCCTGGCGGCCACGCCCGATGAGGCCCCGCTTTTGTTCATGGGATTTTCAGCTCTTCCAGGAGGCTTTCCCAGGCGTCCCGCTCGCGGACCGGATCGAAGTCGGGCGCGAGCCTCGCGCAGGCCGCCCGGAGCCGCTCGGTGAAGTGAGGATCGGTCTCCATCCGGGCGAGGAGGCGCGCCAGCGCGCGCGCGTCCCCGGCGGGGAAAAAACCTGGATAGTCTTCGCCCAACAGGCCGACCGACCCGGGGATTCGGGACGCCAGGACGGGAACCGAAGCGGCCAGGGCCTCCGAGATGACGTTGGCGCCCCCTTCCATCCTGGAGGTCAGCACGAGGGCGCGGCTGCGGGCCAGGATCCGGAGGGCCTGCCATCGGGATTTGTCTCTCAGCCAGCGATAGCGCGGGTTGCGGGCCTCCTCGGCCCGGGCCCGCCTTTCCATGCTTTCGCTGAGCGCGCGGCCGACGTGGAGCACCCGGACCCGCGAGGACTTGGGCAGCAGGCGGGCGGCCATCGCGGTCCGGAAGGGGTCCTTCACGGGGCGCAGGTTCCCGATCACGCACACCTCGAAGGCGTCTCCGGCCTTTTTGGGGGGACCTTGAAGCCGCGGGACGGATTGGAGGATAACCCGTGTCTTTTCGTGCAGGTGCGCGGGAAGCTCGGACACCCCCAAGGGTTGCAGCAGGATGAGGCGGGAGGCCAGCTCCAAGACCCGTTGGGCGCGCCGGTAGGGGCGGATGTCCCGGTAAAGGTCCGTGCCCGTCAGGCAGACGATGATGGGGACCTCCGGCCGCTCTTTGTGGCTCTGAAAGACCGCATCGGCGCTGCGCCGGGCGTGCAGCGCGATGAGGAGGTCGCACCGGGACCCTTTGGAGAGCCCGTTCATCGCGACCCGGTGCCCCAATTCCCTGAGGATCCGAGCCCACCTTTCGGCCGTCACCCGGTTGCCGGACCAGTAGCGGGAGTCCGCCGGGGAAATCAGTTGAATTCTCATCGAACGTACCGTTTGCGGAGACCCGTCTCATCGATCCATTCTATGATATCGGAGAACCTTTCGCTGTCACAAGGAGACCGGCGGCGGGATTTGCGTCAGCGGACCCAGGGCCGGAGGTTTCCTCTTCCCGTCCCGGACGTTTACAATGACAGGTGTCCGATAGGGGAAAACCCGCACGGAGATCGCCAGACCCATGACCGCACGACAGACCCCTTCCGGCTCCGACCTCGCCAAGATGATGGTGGACGCGCGCGAGAAAAGCCTCGCGGTGGTGAGCGATTTGACCGACGAGCAGATGCTCGGCCCCCGCCTGGATATCGTCAATCCGCTCCTGTGGGAGATCGGCCACCTCAGCTGGTTCGAGGAGAAGTGGATCCTGCGGGATCTCCGAGGGGAAGCGCCCATTCTCAAACAGACGGACGCCCTGTACGATTCCATGGCCGTCCCCCACGACACCCGCTGGGACCTCCCCCTTCCGTCCCGAGAGGAGACCCTGCGGTACATGCAGCAGGTGCTGGACCGGGTCGTGGAGCTCGTCCGCTCGAAGGAGAGGCCGAGCGAGGAGGAGGCTTACTTCTACCAGATGGTCGCCTTTCACGAATACATGCACGCGGAGGCCTTCACCTACGCGCGGCAGACGCTGGGCTACCCGGCCCCCCGAGTCCCCTTCGCGCAAGCGGAGGGGAAAGGCGTCGAGGGGGGTGGAGGACCCCTCCCCGGCGACGCGCGGGTCCCAAGCGGGACCTTCCTCATGGGCGGGACGCCCGATATGCCCTTCGTCTTTGATAACGAGAAGTGGGCCCATCTCGTCCGGATCGCGCCCTTCCAGATCGCCCGCGCGCCCGTCACCAACGCGGAATTTGCCGGGTTCGTGGACGACGGGGGCTACCGGCGGCGGGAGCTCTGGAGCGAGGAGGGGTGGGCCTGGCGGGAGGGGGAGAAGGCCGGGCACCCGGTGTACTGGCGGCGGGCGGAGGGCGGCGGGTGGATGCGCAGGCACTTCAACCGGCTCGTGCCCCTGGAAGACCCCCATCCCGTTATTCACGTGAATTGGTACGAGGCGGAGGCGTACTGCAACTGGGCGGGCCGACGGCTCCCCACCGAGGCGGAGTGGGAGCTGGCGGCCTCCGGCGAGCCGGCCCCCGACGGAAACGGGTTCACCGATCGCAAGCGGATGTATCCCTGGGGCGATGATCCCCCGACGCCGGAGAGGGCCAACCTCGACTCCCGGGCGATGGGCTGCGTCGACGTGGGGGAAAAGCCCGCGGGAGACAGCGCCTTCGGCTGCCGGCAGATGATCGGCAACGTCTGGGAGTGGACCTCCAGCGCCTTCGGGCCGTTCCCCGGCTTCGTCCCCGACCCCTACAAGGACTACTCCGAGCCCTGGTTTTATTCCCGCAAGGTCCTGCGCGGCGGCGCCTGGGCGACGCGCGGGCGCATGATCCGGAACACGTGGCGGAACTTCTTCACCCCGGACCGGCGCGACGTCTTCGCGGGCTTCCGCACCTGCGCCCAAGGCTGAGGCCGGATGACCCCTCCTTCCCCCGCCCGATGAGCCCGCCGCCCGTCCTGGAAGCCGAGAGCGTCCGCGTCGTCTATCGGGCCGCGGGCGCGGAGGTGGAGGCCCTGCGGGGCGTGAGCCTCGCGGTGGCCGCCGGGGAGACCGTGGCCCTCGTCGGCGAGAGCGGCTCCGGCAAGACCACGCTGCTGAAGCTCTTCAACCGTCTGGTCGAGCCCTGCGGGGGGACCGTGAGGGTCCGGGGAGAGGACGCCGCCTCCCAGGACCCCGTCCGCCTCCGGCGGCAGGTCGGCTACGTCCAGCAGGAGGGGGGGCTCCTCCCCCACTGGACGGTCGCCCGCAACGTGGAGCTCGTCCCGTGGCTTTTGGGCTGGGAGGAGACGCGGCGCCGGGCGCGGTCCCGGGAGGCGTTGGAGATGGTCGGTCTTCCTCCGGGAGACCTGGCCGGCCGCTATCCCCGCGAGCTCTCCGGCGGGCAGCGCCAGCGCGTCGCCATCGCCCGGGCCCTGGCCGCCGACCCGGACGTGGTGCTGCTGGACGAGCCCTTCGGCGCGCTGGACGCCATTACCCGGGGAGAGCTCCAGGAGGAGTTCCTCCGCCTCCGGGACCACCTGCGAAAGACGATGCTCCTGGTCACCCACGACCTGGAGGAGGCGTTTCTCCTCGGCCACCGGGTCGCCGTGATGCGGGCGGGGACGATTCATCAGGCGGACGCGCCGGAGGCCCTTCGGGCTTCGCCCGCCACCGACTACGTCCGCGCGCTCCTGGAGCGGGCGAGCAAGACCAA
Source organism: Candidatus Tectimicrobiota bacterium (assembly GCA_016190025.1). The sequence goes on along the minus strand of JACPRG010000036.1, from coordinate 1,939 downwards.
ACGCCCTCCGGAAGGCGGGGCCAAACGTTGAAGGCGTTTCTCCTCGCAGCGCTGCCAAGGGTGGGGCGGCTCGTCCCGGCCGTCCTCCTCGCCCTCTTTGTCTCTCTATCGTGGCCGGGCTGGGCTGCGGACCGCCCGGTGGTGGTGGGCTCGAAGAACTTCGAGGAGAGCCGGCTTCTGGCGGAGATGTTCGCGCAGGTCATCGAGGAACACGCGGGCCTTCACGTGACGCGGCGCTTCAACCTGGCGGGGACACAGGTCCTCTTCGAGGGCCTCAAGACGGGCGCCATCGATGTCTATCCGGAATACACGGGAACCGGCCTGGTCTCCATCCTGAAGGCCCCCGCCCGGGGCGACCCAGCCGCCGTCCTGGCCGAGGTCCGGCGGGAGTTCCTGCGGCGGTGGGACCTCCTCTGGCTGGCGCCCCTGGGGTTCGAGAACGCCTACGAGCTGGCCGTGCGGAAAAGCCTCGCGAAGGAGCGCAAGCTCCGGACCCTCTCGGACCTGGCGGCGGTCTCGGGGACTTTGCGCGGGGGCTTCGGGTACGAGTTCGTCGCCCGGCCCGACGGCCTGCCGGGGCTGGAGAGGGCCTACGGCCTCCGCTTCGCCGAGGTCCGCCGGCTCCAGCAGGCCCTCAAGTATCGGGCCGCGGCGGCGGGGGAGGTGGACGTCATCGACGTCTACACCACCGACGGCCGCCTCGCCCTCCACGGCCTGCAGATCCTCGAGGACGACCGCCGGTTCTTCCCGCCCTATCAGGCGGCCCCCCTGGCGCGGGGCGAGCTGTTGAGGAGGCGCCCGGAGGCCGGGCGCGCCCTCGCCCTCCTCTCCGGCCTTCTGGACGAGGAGAGGATGCGCAGGCTGAACCGGCGGCTCCAGGAGGAGAGGGAGCCCGTGTCCCGCGTGGCCCGGAACGCCCTGGAGGAGATCGGCCTGGCGGCGGGGTCGAAGGCGCGGGAGGCGGAGAGCCTCGGGACGCCCGGTCTCCCGGCCTATCTGTGGGCGGAGCGGAGGACGCTCGGCGCGCGGACGCTGGAGCACCTGGGGATGGTGAGCGCTTCTCTCCTCCTGGCGGCGCTCGTGGCGGTCCCGCTGGGGCTCGCCCTCGAGCGGCGGCGCGGGGCGGCGGAGGCGGTCATCCGGGGCATCGGCGTGACGCAGACGATCCCCTCCATCGCCCTTCTGGCCTTCATGATCCCGCTTCTCGGCGTTGGCGTGAGGCCGGCGGTCGCGGCCCTTTGGGTGTACGCCCTCTTCCCCATCGTCCGGAACACGTACACGGGCGTTCGCGGGGCGGACCCGGCGGCGGTGGAGTCTGCGCTGGCTTTGGGGATGACGCCGGCCCAGGTACTGGGGCGGGTCCGGCTGCCTTTGGCCGCGCCGGTCATCCTGGCGGGGGTCCGGACCTCGGCGGTCATCAACGTGGGTACGGCGACGCTGGCGGCCTTCATCGGGGCCGGGGGGCTCGGCGAGCCCATCGTCACGGGCCTTCAGCTCACCGACACGACGCTCATCCTCTCCGGGGCGCTCCCCGCGGCGGTCCTGGCCTTGCTCGTGGACGGCGCGCTCGGCCTTCTGGAGCGCGCCCTTCGGCCGCGCGGATTGGAGGGCCGCTCGTGACGCCGCCTCTGCGCCCCCTCGCAGGCGCTCGCGGGGACGGGCGGCCGGGCCGATCCCGCCGGAGCCGCTGGCGGGCGTCTGAGGTTTCCCTGTAACATTCACCGGAGGGATGACTTCATCCGCCGGAGAGGCTCCCGCCGGCCGCGGGGGCCAAAAGCCGGGCCAAAGATCCCGTGAGGGCCGATCACGATGGGGAAAAACCGGATGCTCATTCCCACGATCATCATGGGGCTGCTCGCATTGATTCTTTTTTTCGTCGGCTATCTCAAGGGGCAGGGGCAGCACGTCCAGGGCGTGAGGCTCGCCCTGAAGATGACGG
>JACPRG010000039.1 GCA_016190025.1 Candidatus Tectimicrobiota bacterium | reverse complement strand
GCCGTCCCCGTCCTGGGCTTCGCCATCAGCCTGATGGGGACCATCGGGATCGACCGCGAAGACCGCCGCAAGGCCGTCCAAAGCCTGCGGAAGGCCGAGCGGATGGTGCGCAGGGGGGACAACCTGCTCGTCTTTCCGGAGGGGAGGCTCTCGGCGACGGAAAGATTCGGGGAGTTCAAGAAGGGGGCCTTCTTGATCGCCAAGCGGCTCGAAGTCCCCTTTGTGCCGGTCTGCATCGTCGGGACACGCCGGGTCTTGCCCCGGGGCAGCCGCGCCATCCGTCCGGGCAGGGTCAAGGTGATCGTCCTCAACCCCCGCAGGGCCGAGGGCGACCTGGACGAATTGGCCGCGGCCACGCAGGCCGAGCTCGAGACCGTCTTCCTGGAAGCGGCCCGCAATCTCTGACCCGCCTCGGGGGCCTCGGCCCTCCGATCACCTCCAGGTTCCTCCGCTGACAAAGCCTTCCGCGGAAAGAATCGTCCCACTTGAAAATTCGAGCGCCCTCGTGTTAACTAAATATACGGACGCCTTTTGAAAGTGCCGACGACGCGCGGATTTTCAGGGGCGGGTGTTAATAAAGTTTTCAACAAGGGCCGTGGGGTCTAGCTTTCGAAAGAGGGATATGCGGCCGAATGTTCAAATATTTCAATGAATTCCATCGCCTCCGGGCCCGTGGAGAATCGCCGGGGACCATCCGGTACGCCTTTTGATAGACGAGAATTAGATATCGAGGTCGGACGGCGTCCCCAGGCATGCGAACGAAGATGCTCCCATCCCTCAAAAGCTCCCTCTTTCGGGCGGCGGTCGCACTTCTCCTCCTGCCCCCCTTGGCCTCCGCCCAGTTCTCCCGGCCCCTCATTCCCTTCGACGCCGTCCCGAAAAGGGAGGACCGGGTCCGCCTCCTCAACATCGCCGCCGACTACACCCTCTACCGGGAACTCCCCCCCGCAGTCATCGAGGGGAACCAGGCGCAGTACGACTTCCTGATGGACCACCTGGACCTGACGACCTTCGTCGTCCGCAAATTGGACCTCGGCCAACAGGTCCTGCGAGAGGCGGAGGCCAACGTCCTGGAGGGCGACGACGGAGACGGCCTCACCGGGAGGATGAGCCTTGTCTACCGGGATCCAGCCAAGCGGATCTTCCTCGCCCGGGGCAGGTTGCAGGGGGTTCTCTTCGATGTGTCGGGCCGCGCGGCCATCGTGGCGGAGCGGGTCCCGGAAAACGGGGGAAGGCAGGGCCTTCACCTCGCCCTGTACGTCAAGCTGGACAACCCGCTCCTGGATGTGATGACTCACGTTTTTTCCCCGCTTCTGAGCGGGGCGGTGATGCGGCGGATCTCAAAGTTTCTCACGGCGACCAGCGTCGCCAGTCAGGCGATCCGCAAAGACCCGGAGCGCATCCGCCGCATCCTCCGCGACGCCGACCGGCTGGACGCGCGCACGATCGCCGAGTTCTCCGCCCTGTTCCCGCCGAAAGGGAAGGGCGGCCCCTCCCCGGGGGCCGAGTCGGCCGAGGCCCCTCCGGTCGCGACCCGCGTGGAAGGAATTCGGCCGTGAGCTTCGCCCTCCCCGTCCGTCTTTGGCGGTGGAGGCCGAAGACCCCCGACCGTTCTGCGCCCGGGCGGAGTGGGGCCCTCCGCCGGCGGGCGGAGTTCCGGCTTCCGGCCCTCTCTCCCCTCTACCGGCCGGCCGGCCTCGCCCGGCGCTGGGTCGCCTACGCGCTGGACATGACGCTCTCCCTCATCTTCACCTTCGGCTGGGCGGCGGGCCTGTTGCTCTTCCTCTTTCTTCTGGACACCCTGTTGAGCCTGGAGATCTGGGGGCTCTTGCGCTACGGCCGAAACGCTGCGCTGACGGCCGGGCTGTTCGTGGGGCTGTTCGCCTTGCCGTACGCGGGCTACTTCGTCCTGCCCCTGCACCGGGCGGGCCGGACGGCCGGCCTTTTCTTCGCCCACCTTCGGATGATCCCCAAAGAGGAAATGCCTCCCGCGGGCGTTCCCCAGGGACGGACCTTCGGCCGGCTGGGGATCCTCCGGGCGTTCGTGGCGGCGCTTCCGGCCCTTCTGGCCGGCCTCCTGGCGCTGTCCGTCCTCCCGGACGCGACCGACCAGCCCGGCTCCGCGGCCCTGCTCAACCCTCTCCGCCTGCCGACGGCCGGGGCGCTGGCGTTCCTCATCCTGACCCAGTTCGCCGACCGCCTGCTGGGCCGGGAGCTCACCCTCGGGGTGCACGAGCGCATCGCGCGGGTCCGCGCGGTCCGGGAGCCGCGGCTTCGGGATCTGATGGAGCGGGAGCGGCGGGTCACCGAGGCCCACATCGCCGGCGGAATGGCGCACGAGATCCGCAACGCCCTGGGGACGGCCAGGCTCCAGCTCGACCGTCTGGTCGAGCCGGAGGTCTCGGCCCGCGCCCAACGCGCGCTGGAGGACATCCTCCAGTGCCTCACCCGGTCCTCGGAAAACGGCGCGGACCGCGAGGGCCTCAAACAGGCCATCGCGGGCGTCCGCCGGCTCTACGAGGACAAAAAGCTTTTCGGGCGCGCCCTGGAGGAGGTCTCGGCGGCCGTGGACCGGGGGCTTCACATCACGCGCCGCGTCATGGACTACTCCAGGCTTCAGCCCTCCCGGCCGGGCGGGAGGGAGGGGGCCGGGGCGGCCCTGGTGGACCCGAACCGGCTGCTCTCCGAGCTGGCCGAGAGCTACCGGGAGGCCCTCGCGGGCGAGGGGATCCGTCTGGAGCTGGACCTGCGCGCCCGCCGGCCCCTGCCGGTCCACCCGGCCCACTTCTACTCCGTGTTCCAAAACCTCCTCCTCAACGCCCGGGACGCGATCCGCGAAAAGCGCAGGGGGGCGCCCCCGACCGGCGGGCGCGCCGGGACCATTCAGATCTCCGCCGGGGACGGGGACCGGGTCTGGGTGGGGGTCGGCGACGACGGCGTGGGAATCCCCGCCGAGCGGCTGGAGCGCATCTTCGACCCCTTCTTCTCCACCAAGCCCTCCCAGGGGATGGGGCTCGGGCTCAACGAGTGCCGGCGGATCATGGACCTCTACGGCGGGGAGATCCGGGTGGAGACCGAGGTCGGCCGGGGCGCGCGGTTCACCGTCCTCTGGCCCGCCGCCGAACCCGGGCGCGAGGCCGCCGCCCGGGAGGCCGGGGCGGAGGGGGGCTGATGGACGCCGGGGCCTTCGAGCGGGACCTCCTTCGGCTGGAAAGCGCCCTGGGGCTTCCGGGGGAAGAAGGCGAGGCTGCGCCCGAAGCCGGCCGGCCGGCGGCCGCGCCGGTGATCCTGGTGGTGGACGACGACCCGGCCGTGCGCGCGAGCCTCCGGGAGGTTCTGGGAAGCCAGTACCGGGTCCAGGTCTTCTCCGGCGCAGAGGACCTCCGCGCCCGCTGGTCGGGGGAGGGCGACGCGGCGATCCTGGACATCAAGATGCCCGAGGCGGACGGGCTCTCCGTCTACGAGGATCTCCGCCTTCGCGCCCCCGGGATGCCCGTCCTCTTTTTCACCGCCTATCCCGGGGACGAGGAGGCGGCGGAGCGGGCGCGCTCGCTCGGGCCCGCCGCCTTTCTGGGAAAGGGAAGCTCGCTGGCCGACCTTCGCCGGGCCGTGCGCGAGGTCACCGCGGAGCGCGCGACGCCGCGGGAAGAGGGAAACCATGCCTGAGGATTTCGAGACGCTGCTCCACCGGGCCGCCGAAGACCTGGGGCTGGCCCAGAGCGATGCCTCCGCCGCCGAGGCGGCCGCGCCGGACCGGCCGCGCGTCATGATCGTGGACGACGACCCCGGGATGCGCCGGGCCCTGGCCGACGTCCTGGAGGAAAGGCATGAGCTGCTCATCTGTCCGGACGGGATCGCGGCGGCGGAGAACATCTCCGACAACGTGGACGCGGTTATCCTGGACATCAAGATGGCGGACATGGACGGCTTGGAGACCCTTGCAGCCCTCCGCCAGCGCGCCCCCGACGTCCCGGTCATCTTCAACACCGGCTACCCGGGCGAGTATCCCGAAGGAGACCTGGCCCAGCGGCACGAGCCCTTCGGCTACGTCGCCAAGGGAGAGCCCAAGGTCCTGCTGGCGCTTCTGAAAAGCGCCGTCCGCCACCACCGCCTCGTCCAGCGGGCCGCCTCTCTCAACCGCCACCTGGAGACCCTGCTGGAGGAGCGCAAGGCGGAGAACGCCCGCCTGCGGTGCGAGGTCCGGGGGCGGCACCGCTTCGAGCGCATCATCGGCCGCAGCCCGGCCATGCGGTGGGTCTTCGACCTCATGACCAAGGCCATCGAGAGCGGCGCCACCGCCCTCGTCACCGGCGAGACCGGGACGGGCAAGGAGCTCGTCGCCCAGGCCATCCACTACAACGGCCCGCGGAGCGCGGGGCGGTTCGTCGCGCAGAACTGCGGCGCCCTGCAGGACACCCTGCTCGGCAGCGAGCTCTTCGGCCACCGCAAGGGGGCCTTCACGGGAGCGGTCTCCGACAAGAAGGGGCTGTTCGAGGAGGCCCACAAGGGGACCATCTTCCTCGACGAGATCTCCGAGACCTCCCCCGCCGTTCAGGTCAACCTGCTGCGGGTGTTGCAGGACGGGGAGATCCGCCCCATCGGCGACACCCTGACCCGCCGGGTGGACGTCCGCGTCATCGCCGCGACGCACCGGAACCTGTCCGAGGAGGTCCGCGCCGGCCGCTTCCGGGAAGACCTCTACTACCGGCTGAACGTCTTCTGCATCAAGCTGCCCCCCCTGAGAGAGCGCCGGGAGGACATCCCCCTTCTGGCCCATCACTTCCTCGGCGAGGCCGCGAAACGCATGGGCAAAAGGATCCCCGGAATTCACCCGGACGCCCTCCATTGCCTGATGGCCCATCCCTTTCCGGGGAACGTCCGGGAGCTGGAGAACGAGATGGAGCGGGCGGCGGCCTTTGCGGAGGACGGCTCGCCCCTCACCCCCGGCCTGCTGTCCGAGCCGGTGCGCCGCGCCGGGCTCCTGGCCCCGAAAAACGGCCCGGCCCCGGCCGCCGACGTCCCCCTGCGGGGAAGTCTCCGCGAGGCGGTCGAGGCCCTGGAGAGGCGGATGCTGGCCGAGGTTCTTTCGACGTGCAACGGAAATCGGACCCAGGCGGCCGCCGCCCTCGGCCTCAGCCGCTTGGGCCTCCTGAAGAAGATCCGCCGCTACGGCCTGGACGCGTGACGCGAGGCCCCGCGGGCCGCGCGGGAGGGCTTCTTTGAACGAGCGCCCCGCGGCGGGGGCGTCTCCAAGAGTCCCCGGGGACAAGCAAAGGCGCCATGATACAATGAGGTGACAGGCGAGGAGACCCCCCATGCGCCCGATGAGAAAACCCGCTCGGCGTCCCACCCCGGCCGGCCGGCTCTTCTTCGCCGCCGCCTTGGCGGCGGCGATGGCAGGGGGGGCTCTCTGGGCCGCCTCCCTGGACCGCACGGAAGTCACGAACCGGCAGTATCTGGAGTTTCTTCTCGACACGGGGAAACCGGCCCCGGAGCACTGGGAAGGGCTGAAGGTCCCCGAAGGGGCTGCCGATGAGCCGGTGACCCTGGTGAACTGGTACGACGCCCGGGATTACTGCGCGTGGAAGGGCAGACAGCTGCCCAGCCGGGAAGAGTGGCAGGGCGCCTGCCGGATGGACGGCTTCCAGAAGATCGGCGACATCTGGGAGTGGACCCGCTCGGAGGGCGAGGGCGGCATGAAAGTCCTCTGCGGGCCGAGGGGCACGTGCGATTGCACCCACCGGTACAGACCGGAGTGGAGGAACAGCGTCAAGGGGTTCCGCTGCGCCGGGGACACGCCGGTGGCCCTGTTCACTGCGCCCACCGTGCCCACCGGGGCCGGGAGGCGGCCGGCGCCGTGAGAGGGAAGCCAGAGGCCTTTCGGCGGACGCTGAAGGTCCTTCCCCACTCCGAGTCCGCCCGCCCGCTGGTTGAGGCCCTCGAAAAGAAGCTCGCGCCCGAAGGGGCCAGACTCTGAGGAGACCCATGGACGTTCACGAGGCCATCCGAACCCGCTACGCCGTGCGGGACTTCCGTCCCGACCCCCTGCCGCAAGAAACCATCCTCCGCATCCTGGAGGCCGGACGCCTGGCGCCGAGCCAGCGGAACCGCCAGCAATGGCACTTCGTGGTGGTCCAGGACCGCGAGACCCTGAAGAGGATCGGCGAGCTGGCCCCAACCGGCCCCTACGTCGCCCAGGCGCCCCTGGCGGTGGTCGTCGTGATGCAGGGGGCGAAGATGGCCCAGGTCGACGCGGCCCGGGCGGCGGAGAACATGATCCTGGCGGCGTGGGCGGAGGGCGTGGGGACCTGCTGGGTGGGCGGGATCGAGAGGGACAAGGTGAAAGAGCTCCTGGGCATCCCGCCCGACGGCGAAATCGTCACGATCCTTCCCTTCGGCTACCCGAAAAAGCTCAGCCTGAAGGGCAAGAAGAACCGCAAGCCCCTTTCCGAGGTGGCCCACCGGGAACGCTTCGGGAATCCTTACTCCTCCCTGTGAGCCCCTTCTTCCAAGCCGCGGCCCGCGTTCCGTTTCCCTTTCCGGTCAGCCTCCCGAGAGGGTGAAGGGCAGCGTGAAGTCCACGTTCTTGCCGGTGACGTTGTCCACCAGCCGGATTCCCAGAACGTAGTTCCCTGCGGGGGCGCCCGTCAGGTTGACGGTGATCGTGATGAACAGCTCCCGGTTCCACCCGCGGGTGCGCAGCTGGAACCGTCCGAATCCCTCCTTGGAAAACAGGACCTGGCCGCCCGCGTTCATGACCCGGAGGTCGGAACGGATGTCGATCTCCCTGAACTCCCCCACCTCCCGCAGGCCGTAGTGGACCGGCTCCACGTACACGAGAATGGGCTCCCCCGGCCGGAAGGCCGAACCCTCGCGAGGTTGGTACATCTTGTATCCCTTGGGACCCTCTTTGACGTACACCGCGTTCTGCGCGCGGAGGGGAAGCCGCAGGGAAATGTGGCGGAGGGCCTCCTCGAGTCTGGGCACGGCCTCCTCCAGGGCGTTCCGGGAAATGGCGTCGGAGGCCTTCTGGAGGGCCTGGAGCAGGTCCTGTCCCCGCGCTGGCCCGGGAACCAGACCCGCCGCCAATGACAAAGCCACGCAAGCGAGCGCGCGTTTCATGGAGCGGACTCCTGTCGAGCGTTTCTCTCCGCCGGCGCTTCAGCCCGCCGGCAAACCAAAACCCTCTCTCCTGTCGGATGAATGCGCGCAGGCTCCTCCCCCGGCGCCGGGCCGAGCCCCCGGGCGCACCGGCCCCGGCTCTGCTTCAGCCCCCGACATTGTGATACAATCGGGCATTATTTCAGCGGGTTTTGTCAAGTCAAGCGGGGGGAGACGCAAATGCCCATGGACAGCGTTGAGTTCGCCAAGAGCATGATTCACCAGGCGGAAGAGTTCGGCAAATACATGGATGAACACATCCTCTCACGGTGGGAACCCTTCAGAGACCCGGGACAGACGGTGCGTCTGATGGAAACCCAGGCGTGGCGGGAATTCTATCTGGGCGTGCCGACCGTCGCCCGGGAGATCGACCAGCTGCCCGACGAAGACGCGGACATCAAGATCCTCCTGGCCCGGCAGCTGGCCGAGGAGCTCCTGCACTGGAAGGTGTGCGCCGAGCGCGCCCAGGAGCTGGGGGGAAACGGCGACCTCAAGAGCTACCGGCCCTCCCCCGAGGACCTGAGCATGTACCAGAACACGCTGCTCCCCGAGTTCTGGCAGATCGCCACCTCCCTCCACATCTTCGGCGAAACCATCCTGATACACACCTTCCGCCGGATGATCGAGGTGGTGGACGACCGGTCGGCCATGATCATCCGGGACGAGATGCTCGTCCACGAAGGGACCCACGTCCGCAACGGCCGTCTCATGCTCGAGCGCCACGCCACGACGGACAAGATCCAGGACGCCGTCCGAAAGCTCGGGCAGACCAAGTGCGACACCGTGCGGAAGGCCTACCCCTACGCCCTGCCCGCGTTCAAGATCGAGTAGCCCCGGCTCGCCCCTCCTCCGGAGCCCCCCCTTGGCCGGCCGAAAGTCAGTCTTCGTGTTCCACCCGGGGTATTACTCCGACGTCGGCGAACACGTCCTTCAGACCCGCAAGTATCAGAGGACGTACGAGCGCTTCCGGGCGGAGACCGAGGTTCCCGAGGAATTTTTTTTCGAGCCCCGGCCCGCCGCCCTGGAGGAGGCCCTGCTCGTCCACACCCGGGAGTACGTCGAGGACCTCCTCGGCTG